>NZ_JACAOM010000014.1:0-117758 GCF_013386245.1 Pseudomonas sp. 21615526
GAGGGCATTCTGAATGAACGCGGCGCTCTCAGGTTTTTCGCGAGCAAGCCCGCTCCCACAGAAAAGCAGATCTGTTTTCGCTCTGGTCTTTGCTTTTAACACTCAAGCCCGCCGGGAGGCCGCTGTGCTCTTGCTTTTGATCCCCAATAAGTCCGAGGCCGAACGCAGGTATTGCGGAGCGGCGGCCCGCGGAGCAATGCCGTTTGGTGGACTTTGCCGCTTTTGCAAAGTGACTCGCTGTAAGAGCGAAACCATACGCCGCCGTTACCCAAATAACGGATATGTACCCAATCACTGAGCTGGCTTGCAGGCCATGGCATCAGGTTTTTGCAGCCAACTCCCGCAGCACCTTGAGCAATGTGGTCTCACCCTTAACCACGTCCGCCTGCTCAAAGCAGATCCAACCTTCGTTAAACCCATCAATCATGCGCATGCGCGGCATTGGATTCTGCGCGCCTTGCTCACGAAACATCGGCTCCCACGCATCGCGAGGCACCACCTGTGCTGTCACACCACGACCAAGCACTTCGGTCAACGTGCGAGCGATGTCGTTCGGGCTGACCCATTGGCCTTCCAGCTCAACTACCCGATGCCCACTCCAGTGCTGCTGTAACAATTGCGCGGCAAGGCGGCCGACGTCGGCAGTAGCGATCATCGGCACGGTCTTATCCAGCGGTTGCAGGAAGCTGTTGATCACCCCGTGCTCGCGGGCGGCCAGCACGTCATAGGCCGAGTTCTCCATAAACCAGCCCGGACGCAAAAAGGTCACCGGCACGTTCAACGCGCTCAGCGCCTGTTCCATCAAGGTGCGTTGGGTCAGCAGATTCAGGTGCTCGGCCTGGGCGCCGATGGTCGACAGGCAAACAACTTTCTGCGGGGCCGCCGCTTCAATGGCCTGAGCGACGGCGGCAATCACCTTGCGCGCCTCGGGAAAACCCGGCTCCGGGTCGAAATCCGAAGGCGGCAGGATGAACACGCCGGTGGCACCCTTGAATGCTTCAGTGAGGGCCGCAGCGTCGTCCATATTGGCGATGGCGACCTCGCAACCAAGGGCGGCCCATACGGCGCCTTTGCTGGCATCGCGAATGACTGCGCGCACGGGTTGACGATCGTTGAGGAGAAAGCGCGCGAGGGCGCCGCCAACTTTGCCTGTGATTCCGGTGATGACATACATGGTGTTTACGCCTGTTGTTCCAATGTGTGGATCAAGCATAAACACCGCCCTGGATTGACAGAATAGCGATCCCGTCACTGCATCAGTGACTCAGAATCATGAATCACTCAGTGGTGGCAATCGGCGTTTTACCGGGGTTTTCTTGACGATGGCGGTGTTGGTTTCGGCGTAAGCGTTGAGCTTATCCAGCAGTGTGTCGAGTTGGTCCATGGTGCGCACATGCAGGCGTGCGATGAAGCAGTCATCGCCGGTCACCTTGTCGCATTCGGTGAACTCGGGGATTGCCTGGATCTGGCGCTCCACCTCCTGCAGTTTCCCGGGCAGCGGGCGAATGCGCACGATGGCTTGCAGCAGGTAGCCGAAATGTTTGGGGTCGATGTCCACGGTGTAGTTCTTCAATACGCCGCGCTCTTCCAGGCGCCGCAGCCGCTCGCCGACGCTGGGGGAGGACAGGCCGGTGATACCCGCCAAGGCCTTGAGGGACAGGCGCGAATCGTCCATCAGCGCTGCGATCAGTTGCTGGTCAATGCTGTCAATCATGGTCGCTCCGAAAGCGATTGCTCAGGTTTGCCTAATAAGAATAGGCGAAATGCAAGGTTCGCCTTATTTAGAATCTGGAGTCGCTACAGGCCAGATTGCCATAATTGAGCCTCACTTGAGGAGCTCAATCATGGACAAATCCATACGTCGCGGTTCATGGGAAATGGTCGCCGCCATGCTCATATCCGGCACCATCGGCTGGTTCGTGCTGGTATCGGGGGTGCCGGTGGTCGAAGTGGTGTTCTGGCGTTGCGTGATCGGCGCGCTGACGTTGCTGGTGGTGTGCTGGCTGCTCGGCTATCTGCGCCTGGACTTGCTGGACTACCGCAAACTCGGGCTGGCGATGCTCAGCGGCGTGGCGATCGTGGGGAATTGGTTGCTGCTGTTCGAGTCCTACGCCAGGGCATCCATTTCCATCAGCACGGCGGTGTATAACGTCCAGCCGTTTATGTTGGTGATGCTGGCGGCGGTGTTCCTGGGGGAGAAAATCACCTTGCAAAAACTTGTCTGGTTGAGCGTGGCTTTCGTCGGGATGCTGGCGATTGTCACCGCCCATGGCAGTCAGCAAAACACTGGGGATGACTACCTGGTGGGGGTGGCATTGGCCCTGGGCGCAGCGTTTCTGTACGCAATTGCGGCGCTGATCATCAAACGCTTGAAGGAAGTACCACCGCATCTGATGGCGTTGATCCAGGTGACCACGGGCGCCTTGCTGCTGGCACCGCTGATGCAGTGGCACAGCCTTTCGGCGTCGATGGATGCCTGGGCCGCATTGCTGACCCTGGGCATGGTGCATACGGGCTTGATGTACGTGTTGCTGTATGGCGCGATCCAGAAGCTGCCGACGGCAATTACCGGGGCGCTGTCATTTGTCTACCCGATCGCAGCAATCTTCGTCGACTGGATTGCCTTTGGGCATCGGCTGGGCTGGATGCAATGGCTGGGCGTGGCGGCCATTCTGCTGGCGGCGGCGGGATTGCAGCGGGGTTGGTGGTGGCGTTCGAAAACAGTGATGAGCGTCACGCCGTAGCATGACGCTCACCGGCGACTCAATGTGCGCCGCGCGGGATGGTCTTGAGCAGGTCATCCGGGCTGATATAACCCACCACGCTGCCCGGTTGCGGCAGGCCGAGGATGTGGCCCTTGATCTTGCCGATCACGTGCATCTCGCAAGGCTTGCAGTCGAACTTCAGCGTCAGCACTTCGTCGCCGTGGATCAACTGCATCGGCGCGACCTTGGTCTTCACCCCGGTCACCCCCTTGGCCTGTTTGGGGCACAGGTTGAACGAGAACCGCAGGCAGTGCTTGGTGATCATCACCGGCACTTCGCCAGTTTCTTCGTGGGCTTCATACGCCGCATCGATCAGTTGCACACCGTGACGGTGATAGAAGTCGCGGGCCTTCTGGTTGTAGACGTTGGCCAGGAACGACAGGTGCGATTCCGGGTACACCGGCGGCGGCGTGGTTTCTGCCTTGCGGCCGCCCCGTGGATGGGCCTGGATACGCGCCTCGGTCAGCGCCTCGATCACTTCACGGCGCAGGGCCTTGAGCTGCGAGTTCGGGATGAAGAACGCCTGCGGCGCATCCAGCTCGATCGCAGTGGCGTGGTACTGCGTGGTGCCCAGTTGGCCCAGCAGGTCACGCAGGGTTTCCAGGGCCTGTTCCGGCTTGTTGGCCACGCCAAACGGGCCGGGCAGGGCAACGCTGGCGCTGATGCCTTCTTCGCTGGTGACGGTCAGTTCCAGGCGATCTTCCTGCAGGCGAGCCGCCCATGACACGCCGATCCGGCGTTCGGCGGAAGTCTTCAGCAAAGCCTGCTGCCAGTTATGGTCCAGGTTGCGGTTCAACGGATGGTTCGGGCGCAGTTGGTGCAAGCCTGCCGGCATCTCGTTGGGTTCGACGCGGTAGCGATAGCGCTTCTCGCCGTCTTCTTCGAACTCACCTTTTGGCTCGGCGATGTTGGCGCGGAAACCCACCACTTCACGCTTGATCAGCACATTGAGGCCGTCGCCATTGGACAGCGGCTCATGGGTGACCACTTGCAAGTCACGCTTGCCGGCTTTTTCCACCACCCCCACCGGCAGGCCGGTAAAGGTTGGGGTGTCGAAGGCGCCAATGTCGACCTTGCGGTCGGTGACGAAGTAGTCGGTGCTGCCACGGTGGAAGGTCTTTTCCGGGTCCGGCAGGAAGAAATGCGCGGTGCGGCCGCTGGAGGCGCGAGCCAGGTCCGGGCGGTCTTCAAGAATCTCGTCCAGGCGCTGGCGGTAATAGGCGGTGATGTTCTTCACATAGCCCATGTCCTTGTAGCGGCCTTCGATCTTGAACGAACGCACGCCGGCATCCACCAGGGCGCGCAGGTTGGCGCTCTGGTTGTTGTCTTTCATCGACAACAGGTGCTTTTCAAAGGCAACCACACGGCCCTGGTCATCCTTGAGGGTGTAGGGCAGGCGGCAGGCCTGGGAGCAATCGCCACGGTTGGCGCTGCGGCCATTCTGGGCGTGGGAGATGTTGCACTGGCCGGAGAAGGCCACGCACAAGGCACCGTGGATGAAGAACTCGATGGCGGCATCGGTTTCATCGGCAATCGCACGGATTTCCTGCAGGTTCAGCTCACGGGCCAACACCAGCTGCGAAAAACCGGCCTGGTCGAGGAACTTGGCCCGGCCCAGGGTGCGGATGTCGGTCTGGGTGCTGGCATGCAGTTCGATGGGCGGGATATCCAGCTCCATCACCCCCAGGTCCTGGACGATCAGCGCGTCGACGCCGGCATCGTAGAGCTGGTGGATCAGCTTGCGCGCCGGCTCCAGCTCGTTGTCGTGCAGGATCGTGTTGATGGTGGTGAACACCCGCGCGTGGTAGCGCCGAGCGAACTCCACCAACTGCGCGATATCGCTCACGTCGTTGCAGGCGTTATGGCGCGCGCCGAAACTCGGGCCGCCGATGTACACGGCGTCGGCGCCATGCAAGATGGCCTCGCGGGCGATGGCAACATCGCGGGCAGGGCTGAGCAATTCCAGGTGATGCTTGGGCAAGGACATAGTTTTTTTAGTCAGGCTTGTCACGGAGGCGGGCATTGTAGCTGCGAAATGCGCTATCGACATCTATCAAGCCCCAGGTGTGCTCCCAAATTGGAATGCACTCAACGGTGGGAGCCGGGCTTGCCCGCGATGCAGACACCGCGGTGTATCAGTGACACCGCGGCGATCCCATCGCAGCCTCGCTGGGGCTCGACAGCTCCCACATCTGATCATCGTTGGTTGATATAGAGCGTTTGGCTCAGCCCTTGGCGGCCATCGCAGTGACTTCAACCCGCATGCCTTCGACGGCCAGGGCGGCAACACCAACCGCCGCACGCACCGGCCAGGGCTTGGCGAAGTAGCGCTTGTAGACTTCATTGAAAGCGGCGCGGTCGGCCATGTCGGTCAGGTAGATGGTCAGGTGCATGACCCGGTCAATCGAACTGCCGGCACGTTCGAGCGCAACCTTGAGGGCTTGCAGGGTGCATTCGCTTTGCAGGGTGATGTCGCCAAGCTCCAGGCTGCCGTCGGCGCGGGTAGGGATTTGCGTGGAGACGAGGATGCCGTTGAAGCCGATGACGTCGGAGGAGATGGAGTCCGGGTCGAGATCGGGGGTGAAGGCGAGGTCGTGGTTGGCCATGGGATTCCCTTGGGTGACATCAGAAAGAAGGCCGATATGGTCCCCGAAAAAAAGGCCCGGGGCAAACCCGGGCCTTTTCGGCGAAGCAGCAAGGTAAAACGAAAGTCCACGATCAACCGTGTTTGTTTAACTAGCCTGTTGTTTCGTGGATAGTTTAATTGCCAATAGTTGCGTGCGCAGGTGCACTGCCGATTAAACTCGATTAATTAAAATTCACTGTGCATATGCGCACGCTGCTGTAGTTTTAACCCTGTCTTAGCCGCTCTGCTTCGACAACATCCTTTGGTTTGCCGCCGCAGTCTCTGCGGCGGATTTTTTATGGGCGCTGATGTATATATATTTAACTTATTTATAAAGTGGCACTTTGATAGTTGGTTGAATCAAACTATCAGTACACCAAGAGAGGCTTGTGCCTGCCCCATTTCGCACAACTGCTGTGCAAGATGAGGGATTAATCCACCGCCGCTGAATGCCTATAGTTCTTTCACCGCCGCAGCGCCCCACGGGGCATGCGAAATCCAGTCGTAGATTGAGGTGATCATAATGAATAGCGAATTCAAGCCTGACGTGGCCGATACCCAACTGCAGCACCTGCTCGATGCCGAATACTTTGAATACAGCAAGGCTGCCAATCCCATCAGCGCCAACCTGATCACGCGCATTCCCTATCACAGCTTCCCGGCCTCGCTGTACGACAGTGGGCCCTCTAGGGTAGTGCCGCTGGACCTCAGCGATGCCTTGGGTTGCGAAGGTCCGGCCACCGGTCCGGGGCTGTGTGCGAACTTCATTCGCCTGAACGCCGGCGATACGCTGGAACTGCACCCCAACGCCACCTCACAGGTGTTTTATGTCATCGCCGGGCAGGGCAGTGTGGTTCAGGGCGCGCACCGCATCGACTGGACCAAAGGCTGCTTCATTGCGCTGCCAGGTCTGCAGCAAGCGCGGTTCAGCGCATCAGAGGATGCGCGCCTGTATTACGTCCACGATGAGCCGCTGTTGCGTTACCTGGGCGTGACCCGCAGTGCCGATCGCTTCGTGCCGACGCTGTATCCCGCGGAGCTGGCCAACGCAAAACTGCGGGAAGCGGCCGATGATCCCCGCGCCCAGGACCGTAGCCGTATCAGCATCCTGCTGGGCAATCGCAACTTCCCGCAGACCCGTACCGTGACCCATGTGCTTTGGGCGATGTATGGGATTCTGCCCGCCGGCTCGATTCAGAAGCCCCACCGACACCAGTCGATTGCGCTGGATTTCATCATTGATTGCCCCAAGGGCTGCTATTCGCTCGTGGGCACCGAACTGGACGCCGATGGGCAGATCCGCAACCCGGTGCGGGTCGACTGGTCGCCGGGCCTGGCGTTCGTGACGCCGCCAGGTTACTGGCATGCCCACTTCAATGAGTCCGACACGGAAGCCTTCCTGATTCCGATCCAGGACGCCGGGCTGCAAACCTATCTGCGGTCGCTGGATATCCGCTTCAGTTGAAACGTTTCCAGTGCGGTGATTCGCCCATCTGCTCGACGATAAAGTCGATGAAGCACCGCACTTTGGAAGACACGATGCGCTTGGGTGGATACACGAACCACACCGCCGATTCACGGCCTGCGATGCGGATCTCCCACTCAGGCAACCACACCAGCAACTCGCCGGTTTCAATGGGTTTGGCTACCAGCCAGTCGGGCAGCAAGGCAAATCCCAGGCCCTGTTGTGCGGCGATCAATTGTGCGTCCAGGTCGTTGATCCGGATGCTGTCTTTATGCACCAGCGGTGACACCTCACGCCCGTTGGCAAATGCACTGTCAGCCGCCCCCAGAATCGCCGGCATGGCAGCCAGGTCGGCAGGGTTGACCGGCGCCGGATACTCCCGGCAAAACGCCGGGCTGGCCACCAGCCGGTAGCGCTCATCGCAGATCTTGCGTGCCTTCAAGGTGGAATCCGCCAGGGTGCCAATGCGGATCGCCAGGTCCGCGCCGGCATGAATCAGGTTGACGTGGCTGTCGTCCAGCACCAGTTCCAGCTTGATCTGCGGGTAGCGGGCCAGGAAGGCATTCAAGGTGGGAAGGATATGGTGGCGGGCAAAGGCGGGCGGCAGGTTGAGCTTGAGCACGCCCCGTGGTTGTTCGTTCAGCGCGGAGGTGGCCGCCTTGGCTTGTTCCAGCTCGTCCAGCACCCGGCGTGCGTGCGTCAGGAATGTCTGGCCACCCTCGGTCAGGTGCAGCGTACGGGTAGAGCGGTTGAACAAGGCGATGCCGAGGTCCTGTTCTAGGTCCTTCACGTAGCGTGAAACCGTGGAAGCCTTGATGCCAAGCCGGTCGGCGGCACGGGAGAAGTTATTGCCCTCGGCGGCTTCGACAAAGGCGGTTAACGCAGCGAAGTAATCCAAGGGCGGCCTCGACTTGACGGTGGGTTGCCTGGCGCTACAGCGGCGTCAGCACGTTCATCACGGTGTCCAGCGCCACCCGGGTATCGTCCAGTTGCACCAGGGAGGCATGCCGCGCGCCGAGGGCGTCACGGTTCTTGATCGCCGTGAGAATCGCCTTGTGCCGGGGCAGGCTGAGGCCCTGGATGTCGGGGCGGCGGTTGGTGATGTTGATGGACTCGCGAAGTGGCAGCGACAGCATGTTGCACATGTAGGCCAGCAAGTCGTTGCGGGTCGCATCGGCAATCGCCCGGTGGAAGTCCAGGTCGGCCTGCAGCAACGTTTCGTGGGTATTGGCGGTTTCCATGCCGAGGTAGGCTTTTTCGATGGTGGCGATGTCGGCGTCGGTGGCGGTGGTCGCGGCCATCGCGGCGATTTCCGGCTCGAGGATCCGGCGCACACCGGCCAGGGTGTTGAAAAACTCGCTGTGGGGTGTCGACTGCATCAGCCAGGTCAGCACGTCCGGGTCCAGCAAGTGCCACTGCACCCGTGGGCGCACCACGGCGCCAACCTTGGGCTTGGAAATCACCAGGCCCTTGGCGCTGAGCACCCGGGTCGCCTCACGCAATACCGAGCGGCTGACCTTGTACTCCTCGCACAAGGTGGCCTCCATGGGCAACCGTTCTTCCGGCTTGAAGCGCCCGGAAACGATGTGCATGCCCAAGTCCTGGACGATTTGGGCGTGCATGCTCTTGCGCGGCTTGGTCGGCTGCTGATCCATAACAGGGAGGCTACTCTGGCGAAATACGCGGCATCATAACATTGCTCCCGTCCCAATTAGTGGGAATGACGCGGCACTTCGGCGCCACGGCAGCCCACCAGGAAGTCGAAGTCGCAGCCCTGGTCTGCCTGCAGTACGTGGTCGATGTACAACTGGCGGTAGCCCCCGACAATCAGCTGCTGCGGCGGCGCGAGGTCGGCCATGCGCGCCGCCAGTTCGGCGTCCGGTATATCCAGGTGCAGGCGGCCGTTGGCGCAATCAAGTTCGATCCAGTCGCCTTCCTTGACCGTCGCCAATGGACCGCCGGCCGCGGCTTCCGGTGCCACGTGCAGCACCACGGTGCCGTAGGCCGTGCCGCTCATGCGCGCATCGGAAATCCGCACCATGTCGGTCACGCCCTGGGCCAGCAGTTTGGCCGGCAAGCCCATGTTGCCGACTTCCGCCATGCCCGGATAACCCTTGGGCCCGCAGTTTTTCATCACCAGGATCGAGTTGGCATCCACGTCCAGTTCCGGGTCGTTGATCCGTTCCTTGTACATGTCGAAGTTCTCGAACACCACGGCACGCCCACGGTGCTGCATCAGCTCGGGGCTGGCAGCCGATGGCTTGAGTACCGCACCCAGTGGCGCGAGGTTGCCACGCAGCACACAAATGCCGCCGTCGGCGCGGATCGGGTTGTCGAGGGTGCGGATCACTTCGTCCTGGCCGTAGATCGGCGCTTCCCGGGTGTTTTCGCCGAGGGACTTGCCGTTGACGGTCAAGGCATTCGGGTGCGGGATCAGGTTGGCCTCACCGAGGCGGCGCAGCACCGCCGGCAGGCCGCCAGCGTAGTAGAACTCCTCCATCAGGAAGCGCCCGGACGGCTGCAGGTCGACGATGGTCGGCATGCCACGGCCCATGCGGGTCCAGTCGTCCAGGTCGAGCTCGACGCCGATGCGTCCGGCGATGGCTTTCAGGTGAATCACCGCGTTGGTCGAGCCGCCGATGGCTGCGTTGACGCGAATCGCGTTTTCGAAAGCCTCCTTGGTCAGGATCTTCGACAGCTTCAGGTCTTCACGCACCATCTCCACCGCACGCATGCCGGACATGTGCGCCAGTACATAACGCCGTGCATCCACCGCGGGAATCGCCGCGTTGTGGGGCAGGGAAGTGCCGAGTGCTTCGGCCATGCAGGCCATGGTCGAGGCGGTGCCCATGGTGTTGCAGGTGCCCGCCGAGCGGGACATGCCGCCTTCGGCCGCGAGGAAATCGTCGAGGGTAATGGTGCCCGCCTTGACCTGTTCGCTGAGCTGCCACACCACGGTGCCCGAGCCGATGTCCTGGCCCTTGTGCTTGCCGTTGAGCATCGGCCCGCCGGTGACGACGATCGCCGGCACGTCGCAACTGGCGGCGCCCATCAGCAGCGCCGGGGTGGTCTTGTCACAGCCGGTCAGCAGCACCACGCCGTCGATGGGGTTGCCGCGAATGGCTTCCTCCACGTCCATGCTGGCCAGGTTACGGGTGAGCATCGCGGTGGGGCGCAGGTTCGATTCGCCGTTGGAGAACACCGGAAATTCCACTGGAAAGCCACCGGCCTCGATCACGCCGCGTTTCACATGCTCGGCAATCTGGCGGAAGTGCGCGTTGCAGGGCGTCAGCTCCGACCAGGTATTGCAGATCCCGATGATCGGTTTGCCGTGGAACTGATGATCGGCAATCCCCTGGTTTTTCATCCAGCTGCGGTACATGAAGCCGTTTTTATCGGCGGTACCAAACCAACTGGCGGAGCGCAGGACGGGCTTTTTCTCGGACATGGCTGACTCTCTTATTGTAAGACTATATTGATCCATTCTCGGCTTAACATAGGCGTAAATTCGGGTGTTTGGAAGTGTTGTTGATTAAATAGTATTACTATATAGTCCGATTCAACGAGGCCTGGCCCTGGCGGTTTTCCGCGAGAGGCGACCCGAAACGCTCTATAAAAATAACAATCGGAGACCGCTCACATGAGCCAGGAACAGCGGCTGATACGTCGCATCACGCTGAAACTGATTCCCTTCCTGATCTTGCTGTACCTGATTGCCTACGTGGATCGCTCGGCCGTGGGCTTCGCCAAATTGCACATGGGCGCGGATGTCGGCATCGGCGATGCGGCGTATGGACTGGGAGCAGGGCTGTTCTTTATTGGCTACTTCCTGCTGGAAATCCCCAGCAACCTGATGCTCGACCGTTTCGGCGCGCGGCGCTGGTTCGCACGAATCATGGTGACCTGGGGCGCGATTACCATCGGCATGGCATTCGTCCAGGGCCCCCACAGTTTCTATGTGATGCGCTTTCTGCTGGGCGCCGCCGAAGCCGGGTTCTTCCCGGGTGTCCTCTACTACATCACCCAATGGTTCCCGGTAAGGCACCGCGGCAAGATCCTCGGGCTGTTCATCCTGTCCCAACCCATCGCCATGATGATCACCGGCCCCGTGGCGGGCGGCTTGCTCGGCATGGACGGGATACTCGGCCTGCACGGCTGGCAGTGGTTGTTCATCGTCATCGGCACCCCGGCGATCCTGCTGACCTGGCCGGTGCTGCGCTACCTGCCGGATGGGCCGCAACAGGTGAAATGGATGGACCAGGCGGAGAAGGCCTGGCTCACCGGCGAGCTGGCCAAAGACCTGCAAGCCTACGGCCAGACCCGGCACGGCAACCCGCTGCATGCGCTGAAGGACAAACGCGTGCTGCTGCTGGCGCTGTTCTACTTGCCGGTGACCTTGAGCATTTATGGGCTGGGCCTCTGGCTGCCGACCTTGATCAAGCAGTTTGGCGGCAGCGACCTGACCACCGGGTTTGTGTCGGCAGTGCCCTACATCTTCGGGATCATCGGTTTGCTGATTGTCCCGCGCAGTTCCGATCGCCTGAATGATCGCTACGGTCATCTTGCCGTGCTCTACGTGTTGGGCGCCATCGGCCTGTTCCTCAGCGCCTGGCTGACAGTGCCGCTGTGGCAACTGGCAGCGCTGTGCCTGGTGGCGTTTGCGCTGTTCTCTTGCACGGCGGTGTTCTGGACCTTGCCGGGACGTTTCTTTGCCGGCGCGAGTGCAGCGGCGGGCATCGCCTTGATCAACTCGGTGGGCAACCTCGGCGGCTACATCGGGCCGTTCGTGATCGGCGCCCTCAAGGAGTACACCGGCAACCTTGCGTCGGGCTTGTACTTCCTGGCGTGCGTGATGCTGTTCGGGGTGGTGTTGACCGGGGTGGTCTATCGGTTGCTGGAGCGCAGGCACGTGCTGCCGCCCGACCAGTTCGCCGCCAGCGCCCGTGGCGCCACGCGTACTTAATTGGCAATCAGGAGAACACTCATGGGGTTAGTGCAGTTTGAATTGAACAACGGCGAACGCCGAGTGGGCGTGGTCGACGGCGATCAGGTACGCGAGGTGCGGGCCGCCCGCACGGTACGCGACCTGGCACTCGCCGCCATCGAGGCTGGCGTCACCCTGCAACAGCACATAGACCACCTCGGCCTGGCCGAGAGCCACGACTACGCCAGACTGCTGGCCGCGCAGAAGATCTTGCCACCGCTGGATCACCCGGACCCGGCCCACACGCTGGTCAGCGGTACCGGCCTGACCCACCTGGGCAGTGCGTCGGCGCGGGACAAGATGCACCAGAACGCCAGTGACGAAAGCGCGATGACCGACAGCATGCGCATCTTCAAATGGGGCGTGGAGGGCGGCAAACCGGCTGCTGGCCAGGCCGGTGTGCAGCCGGAATGGTTCTACAAGGGCGACGGCAGCATCGTGGTGCGTCCGGGCCAGCCATTCCCGTGGCCGGCGTTTGCCGAAGACGCCGGCGAAGAGCCGGAAATCGCCGGGCTGTATGTGATTGGTCACGACGGCAAGCCGTATCGCCTGGGCTACGCGGTGGGCAACGAGTTTTCCGACCACGTGATGGAGCGCAAGAATTACCTGTACCTGGCCCACTCCAAACTGCGCAGTTGCAGCTATGGTCCCGAGTTGCGCCTGGGTGAACTGCCCCGGCACCTGGCGGGCACCAGCCGTATCGTGCGCAATGGCGAGGTGTTGTGGCAGCACGAATTCCTCAGTGGCGAAGCCAACATGTGCCACAGCCTCGAAAACCTTGAATACCACCATTTCAAATACACCCAGTTCCTGCGCCCAGGTGACGTGCATATCCATTTCTTCGGCACCGCCACCTTGTCGTTTGCGGACGGCATTCGTACCCGGCCAGGCGATGTGTTTGAAATCAGCCAGGCCGAATTCGGCGCGCCATTGATCAACGGCATTGCCGTGGCCAACAGCGGCGTGGCACCTGGCGGCATAGGCACCCTTTGAAGGAGACAGGCATGACCCGGATTTGTGGCCACAACTACATCGGCGGCCAGCGCAGCGCTGCCGGCAGCATCACCCTGCAGAGCATCGACGCCACCAGTGGCGAGGCATTGCCCTTTGATTTCTACCAGGCCACCGCGCAGGAGGTCGACGCCGCGGCCAACGCCGCCGCTCAGGCTTACCCGGCTTATCGCAGCCTGAGCGCGCAGCATCGTGCGTCGTTCCTGGAGGCGATAGCCGATGAACTGGACGCCCTGGGCGATGACTTTGTCGCCCTGGTCTGCCGCGAAACGGCGTTGCCCGCCGGGCGTATCCAGGGTGAGCGCGGTCGTACCAGCGGCCAGATGCGGTTGTTCGCCAAGGTACTGCGGCGCGGTGATTTCTACGGCGCGCGGATCGACCAGGCGCTGCCGGATCGTCAGCCCTTGCCGCGCCCGGATCTGCGCCAATACCGCATCGGCCTGGGGCCGGTCGCGGTGTTTGGGGCGAGCAATTTCCCCCTGGCCTTTTCCACTGCCGGTGGCGACACCGCCGCCGCGCTGGCGGCCGGTTGCCCGGTGGTGTTCAAGGCCCACAGCGGCCACATGGCCACCGCCGAGCGGGTCGCCGATGCGATCATGCGGGCGGCCGAGCGCACAGGTATGCCCGGCGGCGTGTTCAACATGATCTTCGGCGGCGGTGTGGGGGAAGCGCTGGTCAAGCACCCGGCGATCCAGGCCGTGGGTTTCACCGGCTCGCTCAAGGGCGGCCGGGCGTTGTGCGATATGGCGGCGGCACGCCCGCAACCGATCCCGGTGTTCGCCGAGATGTCCAGCATCAACCCGGTGATCGTCTTGCCCCAGGCCCTGCAAACCCGGGCAGACACCATCGCCCGCGACCTGGTCGCCTCGGTGGTGCAGGGGTGCGGCCAGTTCTGCACGAACCCGGGCCTGGTGATCGGGATTGCCTCGCCAGCGTTCACAGGCTTCACCCAACAGGTCGCCCAACTGATCGGCGGCCAGCCCGCGCAAACCATGCTCAATGCCGGCACCTTGAACAGCTACGGCAAAGGCCTGCACACGCTGCTGGCCCATCCTCGCATCGAGCACCTGGCGGGCCAGACGCAAACCGGCAATCAGGCGCAGCCACAGCTGTTCAAAGCGGACGCCAGCCTGCTGATCAACGGCGATGAAGTGTTGCAGGAGGAAGTGTTCGGCCCCACCACGGTGTTTGTGGAAGTCGCCGACCAGGCCCAACTCGCTGCGGCGTTGCACGGCCTGCACGGCCAATTGACCGCGACGATCATCGGCGAACCGGCGGATTTCACCCAGTTCGGCGAGTTGACGCCGCTGCTGGAGCAAAAGGTTGGCCGCATCCTGCTCAACGGCTACCCCACGGGCGTCGAGGTGTGTGATGCGATGGTCCACGGCGGGCCGTATCCGGCAACGTCGGATGCCCGTGGCACTTCCGTGGGCACCCTGGCGATCGAGCGTTTCCTGCGACCTGTGTGCTTTCAGAATTACCCTGATAGCCTGCTCCCCGACGCGCTGAAGAATGCCAACCCGTTGCGCATTCAGCGTCTGGTAGATGGGCAGCCGTCGCGCGACGCGCTGTAACCGGTACCACCTGAAAACAACAAGAAAGCAGGAGGTTTCATGTCGTGGACCGCAGTCACACCGCACCGGGCTCGGCTGGGCGAAGGGCCGTTCTGGGATGTACCGGGCCAGGCCTTGTATTGGGTGGACATCATCGGCCAGCAGGCCTTGCGCCTGCAGGGCGGGCAATTGCACACCTGGCAATTGCCTGAGCCGGTCTCGGCGTTTATTCCGTGCGCCAGCGGCGATGCACTGGTGACCCTGAGCAGCGGCGTGTATCGCCTCGACCTCGATTCGACGCCGAGCGATCCGCGCCTGACCTTGCTTTGCGTCGCCGATCCGCAACCGGGCAACCGTGCCAACGAAGCCCGCTGCGATGCCCAGGGTCGGCTGTGGCTGGGCACCATGCAGAACAACATCGGCGAGCACGGTGAAGACTTGCCGGTGCTGCGACGTTCCGGCGGCCTGTTCCGGGTCGATACCGACGGGCAGGTCACGCCGTTGCTGCAAGGCCTGGGGATTCCCAACACCTTGCTCTGGAACGACGCCGCCACCCACGTGCATTTCGGCGACAGCCTGGACGGCACGCTCTATCGATACCCGATGACTGAACAGGGCCAGCTCGCACCCGCGCAAGTCTGGTTCGGGCCTCACTCCCGGGGTGGCCCGGACGGTTCGGCCATGGACGCCGAAGGCTATATCTGGAACGCCCGCTGGGACGGCAGTTGCCTGCTGCGGCTGACGCCGGGCGGTGAAGTCGACCGGGTGATCGAGCTACCGGTCAGCCGTCCCACCAGTTGCGTGTTCGCAGGCCCCGACCTCAAGACCTTGTACATCACCAGTGCCGCCAGCCCGCTGGATCACCCGCTGGACGGTGCGGTGCTGGCGATCGAGGTCGATGTGCCGGGGAAAATCTGCCACCGCTTTGCAGGATAACCAACAGGCTGTTTAACGCATTCAAAAACAACAACAAGGAGTCACCCTATGAATCGTCGTCGTGGTATCCGTTCCCTGTGCTGCGCCGCTGTGGCGGTGTCCGCCGTCGGCCTGAGCAGCCTGTTGCTGGCGGCCGAGCCGGTGAAGATCGGCTTTCTGGTCAAGCAGGCGGAAGAGCCCTGGTTCCAGACCGAATGGGCCTTCGCCGAAAAGGCCGGCAAGGACAAGGGCTTCGAGGTGATCAAGATCGCCGTGCCCGACGGCGAGAAAACCCTCTCGGCCATCGACAGCCTGGCCGCTAACGGGGCCAAGGGTTTTGTGATTTGCCCGCCGGACGTGTCCCTCGGCCCGGCGATCATGGCCAAGGCCAAAGCCAACGGCTTGAAAGTGATCGCCGTGGATGACCGTTTTGTGGATGCCAAGGGCAACTTCATGGAAGACGTGCCTTACCTGGGCATGGCCGCGTTTGAAGTGGGCGAGAAGCAGGGCAGTGCCATGGCCACTGAAGCGAAAAAACGTGGCTGGGATTGGAAGGACACCTATGCGGTGATCAACACCTACAACGAACTCGATACCGGTAAAAAGCGCACTGATGGCTCGGTCAAATCCCTGAAGGCCGCGGGCATTCCGGATGATCACATCCTGTACGCAGCCCTCAAGACCCTCGACGTCCCCGGCAGCATGGACGCCACCAACTCGGCGCTGGTCAAGCTGCCCGGCGGCGCGAAAAACCTGATCATCGGCGGCATGAATGACAACACCGTGCTTGGCGGCGTGCGCGCCACCGAAAGCGCCGGGTTTGCGGCGGCGAATGTCATCGGCATCGGCATCAACGGCACCGATGCCATTGGCGAATTGAAGAAAGCCAACAGCGGCTTCTTCGGCTCGATGCTGCCCAGCCCGCACATCGAGGGCTACAACACCGCGAGCATGATGTTCGAGTGGGTCACTACGGGTAAGGAGCCGCCGAAGTACACGGCGATGGATGAGGTGACGCTGATCACCCGCGAGAACTTCAAGCAGGAGCTGCAAAAGATCGGTTTGTGGAACTGATGGCCGCTGACGTTTCCCGGCAGCCCTGCTAACGCCGGTACTGTGGGAGCTGTCGAGCTTCAGCGAGGCTGTGATAGCGGTGGGTCAGGCACCTTGGATATTGATAGTGCCGACGTCATCGCAGCCTCGCCAAAGCTCGACAGCTCCCACAGGTTTAGTCAGCAGAGAATTTCAGCACGGTATTCTGCGTGTAGGTCTGGCCAGGATCGAGACGGGTAGAGGGGAAGCTCGGCTGGTTGGGGCCGTCGGGAAAATGCTGGGTTTCCAGGGTGAACGCACTCCAGTGGGCGTAAGGCGTGCCACCCTTGCCCTTGATCGTCCCGTCGAGGAAGTTGCCGGTATAGAACTGCACGCCAGGCTCGCTGGTATACAGCTGCAAGCGGCGACCGGACTGCGGGTCACGAACGTCGGCGGCCAGTTTGCCGATATCACCCTTGGCATCCAGCACCCAGTTGAAGTCAAAGCCACCTTGTTTAGGTTCGGCGAATTTCAGCTGGGGATGATCGTCCTTGATGTGCTGGCCGATGGCAGTGGGCTTGAGAAAGTCCATCGGCGTACCGGCGACCGGGGCCAGTTCGCCGGTGGGAATCAGGGTGCTGTTGACCGGGGTGTAGTGGCTGGCATGCAGGGTGGCGACCTGCTTGAGCACATCACCGCTGCCGGCGCCGGCGAGGTTGAAGTAACTGTGGTTGGTGAGGTTCAGCACCGTGGGTTTGTCGGTGGTGGCCTTGTAGTCGATGTGCAGTTCGTTCTTGTCGTTGAGGCTATAGGTGACATCGACTTTCAGGTTGCCGGGAAAACCCATCTCGCCGTCCTTGGACAGGTAGCTCAGGGTCACGCCCACCGAATCGTCCTGCTTGACCGGCTGGGCTTTCCACACATGCTTGTCGAAACCTTGCGGGCCGCCGTGCAGCGAGTTCGGCCCGTCGTTGAGGGGCACTTGATAGCGTTTGCCGTCCAGTTCAAAGCTGCCCTTGTCCAGGCGGTTGCCAAAACGGCCGATGGTCGCGCCGAAGAACGCAGTACCGGCCTGGTAGCCCTGGACGTCATCGAAGCCCAGCACCACGTCGGCGAACTGGCCGTGTTTGTCGGGTACTTTCAGCGACTGCAAGACCGCGCCATAGGTGATGACCGTGGCTTGTACGCCATGGCTGTTACGCAATACATACTGCTCGACGGCGGTGCCGTCATTGGTTTTGCCGAAGGGTTTGTGTTCGCTGGACAAGCCAGCCGCCTGAGCGCCCAGGCTGGCCACCGCCAGGGAGAGGCCAAGGCCGGTAAGCAGGAATCGGGATTGCCGCATGACTGAGCTACCTTTATTGTTGTTAATTAAATAGTTCTACTATTTATTCGGCTGCAGGGCTGATTTATAGCCAATATCGCAAAACATGCAATATAAAATAAGACTAAATACAGCGGAGTGACTGCCCCATGAACACTGAAAAACAGCCCGGCGCGCAGGCGATGTACCCGGACCTGCGGGATAAAACCGTGCTGATCTCCGGCGGTGCTTCCGGGATAGGCGAGGCCATGGTGCGTGCCTTCGCACGCCAGGGGGCCAAGGTAGCCTTCGTGGACCGGGCGCAAGGGCAGGGCGACCGATTGGCGGCGATATTGTCGGCCGAGGGCCATGCCGTCGAATTCGCCCATTGCGATATCACCGACGAGATCGCGTACAAGGCCGCGATAGCGTGCCTGGCGCAGAGCCTCGGGCCGATCGACGTGCTGGTGAATAATGCCGCCAATGACGTTCGGCACACCCTGGATGAAATCGACTCGGAGCGGTTCGACCAACTGATTTCGGTCAACCTGAAGCACGGGTTTTTCGCGGCCCGGGCCGTGGTGCCGATGATGAAGGCCGCAGGCGGCGGGTCGATCATCAACCTGGGTTCCATCGGCTGGATGATGGCTTCCAGCGGCTACCCGGTATATGCCGCCAGCAAAGCCGCCGCCCACGGCATGACCCGGGCCCTGGCGCGGGAGCTTGGGCCCAGCCGTATCAGGGTCAATACGCTGGTGCCGGGCTGGGTGATGACCGAGAAACAACTGGCGATGTGGGTGGATGACGCGGCCCGGGAGTTGATCGCCCGCAGCCAGTGCCTGCCGGGCAGTGTGGAGCCGGAACATATCGCCAATATGGCGCTGTTCCTGGCCTCTGATGTATCGGCGATGTGTACCGCACAGAACTTCATTGTGGACGGCGGCTGGGTCTAGGCCGGGGAAGGGTCGCCATCCCGGATGCAACGAATCGCCGCCCGGGGCCTCATACAGTAACGAACGGTGGTTCATATGCAGCCACCGCAACCGACTACTTCATGGGTGCAGGTGATTGATTTATGACGGACGCCGATAAGAAACATGTGGCCTGGCTGGTGGAACAATCGATGCTGCATGCCGCCAAGCAGCGCGCCAGGCTTTATTCGGGGCAAGGCCGGTTGTGGCAACAGCCATATGCCCATACCCGGCCCCGTGATGCTTCAGCCCTGGCATCGGTGTGGTTCACGGCCTATCCGGCGTCCATCGTCACCCGTGAGAACGGCAGCGTACTGGAGGCCCTGGGCGATGAAACCTTGTGGCACGCGCTGTCGAAAATCGGCATCCAGGGCATCCATAACGGCCCGTTGAAACGCTCGGGCGGTCTATCCGGCACCCAGCACACCCCCACCATTGACGGCAATTTTGACCGCATCAGCTTCGACATCGACCCGCAACTGGGCACCGAAGCCCAGCTTCAGGCGCTGGCCCGCATGGCCGCCGCGCACAACGCGGTGATCATTGACGATGTGATTCCGTCCCACACCGGCAAGGGCGCGGACTTCCGCCTGGCCGAGATGGCCTACGAAGACTATCCCGGGCTCTACCACATGGTGGAGATCCGCGAGGAAGACTGGCCGCTGCTGCCCGACATCAGCGAGGGCCGCGATGCGCAGAACCTCAGCCCGCAGCAGGTCGACGTGCTCAGGGACAAGCACTACATCGTCGGCCAGTTGCAACGGGTGATCTTCTTCGAGCCCGGGGTCAAGGAAACCGACTGGAGCGCGACCGATATGGTCATCGGCGTGGACGGCAAGCCCCGCCGCTGGGTGTACCTGCATTACTTCAAGGAAGGGCAGCCGTCGCTGAACTGGCTGGATCCGACCTTCGCCGCGCAGCAGATGATCATTGGCGATGCCCTGCACGCCATCGACGTGATGGGGGCGAAGATCCTGCGCCTGGACGCCAACGGTTTCCTTGGCGTGGAACGAAAACTGGAAGGTAACGCCTGGTCTGAAAGCCATCCGCTGTCCATCACCGGCAACCAGATCCTGGGCGGCGCGATTCGCAAGGCGGGCGGTTTCAGCTTCCAGGAATTGAACCTGACGGTGGACGACATCGCCGCCATGTCCCACGGCGGCGCAGACCTGTCCTACGACTTCATCACGCGCCCGGCTTACCAGCACGCGTTATTGATGGGCGACACCGAATTCCTGCGCCTGATGCTGCGGGAGATGCACACCCTGGGCATCGACCCCGGCTCGCTGATCCACGCCTTGCAGAACCATGACGAGCTGACCCTGGAACTGGTGCACTTCTGGACGTTGCACGCCCATGACACCTACCTCTATCAGGGGCAGACCTTTCCCGGCGGCATCCTGCGCGAGCATATCCGTGAGCAGATGTACGAACGCCTGGCTGGCGAACACGCGCCGTATAACCTGAAGTTCGTGACCAACGGCGTGTCCTGCACCACCGCCAGCATCATCACGGCGGCGCTGGGTATTCGCGACCTTGAGGCGATTACCCCGGCGGATATCCAGCAGATCCGCCAGATTCACCTGCTGCTGGTGATGTACAACGCGATGCAACCGGGAGTGTTTGCACTGTCCGGCTGGGACCTGGTGGGCGCATTGCCGTTACCGGCGCAGGAGGTGGCCCACTTGATGCTGGATGGCGACACACGCTGGATCCATCGCGGCGCCTATGACCTGGTGGACCTGAATCCGGATGCGGAGCAATCCGCCGGGCAGATGCCGCGCCCGAAAACCTTGTATGGCAGCCTGATCAGCCAGTTGGCCGACCCGGATTCATTTGCCTCGCAACTGCAAAGAATCCTCGCGGTGCGCCGAGCCTACGACATCGCCGCCAGCCGCCAGATCCTGGTGCCGGATGTGCAGCACCCGGGGCTGTTGATCATGGTGCACGAGCTGCCGGCGGGCAAAGGTACTCAGATCACGGCGCTGAACTTCGGCTCGACGCCGATTACGGAAACCCTGCACCTGCCCGATATTGCGCCCGGGCCGGTGGTGGACATCATCAATGAGCGGGTGGAGGGCGATCTGACACCCGAGGGTGATTTCACCATCACCCTGGATGCGTATGAAGGCTTGGCGCTGCGGGTAGTGATCTGACCCACTGATCCACTGCAGGAGCGAGCAAGCTCGCTCCTACACGGGGACCGGCTGTTCCGCCTCCTGATGGTGCGTGGAGCCAATGAACATATACATCGCCGGCACCATGAACAGCGTCAGCACGGTACCGATCGACAACCCGGCGAAGATCACCAGGCCCATGTCATGCCGTCCCGCAGCCCCGGCACCGGAGGCCCACACCAGCGGCACCACGCCCAGCACCATGGCGGCGGTGGTCATCAGGATCGGCCGCAAACGCACGCCGGCGGCTTCTTCTATGGCCTCACGCTTGCTGTGACCGGCGCGCTGCAACTCGTTGGCAAACTGCACGATCAGGATCCCGTGCTTGGTGATCAACCCCAGCAACGTCACCAGCCCCACCTGGGTGTACACGTTGATCGAGGCAAAGCCCATGGTGATAAACGCCAGCGCGCCGAAGAGTGCAGGGGGCACCGAGAACAGGATCACCACCGGGTCGCGGAAACTCTCGAACTGAAACGCCAGGGCCAGGTACACGATCAGGATCGAAAACATCAGCAGGCCGAAGAACCCGCCGGATTCCTGCATGAACTGGCGTGATTCGCCGGAGAAGTCCGAGGTGTAACCCGACGGCGCAATATTGGTCAGAATGGTGTTCAGTTTCGCCAGCAGTTCGCCCTGGGCCACGCCGCTGACGCCCGACAGGGTCGCCGAGTTGAGTTGCTGGAAGTGGTTGATGGATTCCGGCTGGGTCGAGGTTTCGATATGCGCCACGGTCCGCGCCTGGATCATGCTGCCGGATGGCGTGCGAATGTAATAATCGAGAATCTGGTCCGGGTTGAGGCGATCAACCTGCAACACCTGGGGAATCACTTTGTACGAGCGCCCGGCAGTGGAGAAGTAGTTCACGTAGTTGCCGCCCAGTGCCGCGGACAGCGCCGCACCGACGTCGGCCTGGG
This sequence comes from Pseudomonas sp. 21615526, assembly GCF_013386245.1. Taxonomy (NCBI): domain Bacteria; kingdom Pseudomonadati; phylum Pseudomonadota; class Gammaproteobacteria; order Pseudomonadales; family Pseudomonadaceae; genus Pseudomonas; species Pseudomonas sp. 21615526. The sequence continues at coordinate 21,720 of NZ_JACAOM010000014.1, forward strand.
TCATGCCCAGTGCGGCGATTTTTTCCCGGTCCACCACCAGCTTGGCTTGTGGCTTGTCGAGTTTCAGGTCCATGTCGGAGAAATAGAACAGCTGTTGTTTCTGGGCCTCGGCCACCACGGCCTGGGCGACTTCGTTGAGGTTTTCCACCGAGTCGGTGGTGGTGATCACGAACTGCACCGGCAAGCCCTGGGCGCCCGGCAGCGATGGCAGCGGGAAGGCCGCAATGGTGGCGCCCGGCACCTGGTTCCATTTCTGCTGGAGTTCCAATATCAGTTGGGCCTGGGAGCGCGAGCGGTCGCCCCAGTTTTTCAGCAGCACACCGCCCAGGCCCTGGTTGAGGATAGGCAACCCGGTCAGCTGGAACATCTGCGCGTATTCCGGCTCTTTGTTGGCGATCTGGAAGGCCTGGTCGGCGATGCGCTCCATCTGCTGCGGCGAGGCGGTGGGCGGGCCCTTGATCTGCATGAACACCAGCCCCTGGTCCTCGGTGGGCGACAGTTCGCTTTTGGCGGTCATGCCGCTGGCGGCCACCAGCAGGAACAGCACAAAACCAAACGTCACCAGCACTGGCCATACGTTCAGGCCGCCCGAGAGTACGCGGTGGTAACGGCCCCGCAACCAGTCGAAGTACTGATCGAGCTTGCGGGCAAACCGGCCTTCTTCCTGCCCGGACTTGAACAGCCGGGACGTCATCATCGGCGAAAGCGTCAACGCCACCACGGCCGACACAGTCACGGCACCCGCCAGTGAGAAGCAGAACTCCTTGAACAGCGCACCGGTAAGGCCGCTGCGCAGCCCGATGGGCACGTAGGCGGCGATCAGCACCACGGTCATCGCGATGATCGGCCCACCCAGTTCCCGGGCGGCAACCAGCGCAGCTTCCAGCACGCCTTTACCTTCTTCCTTGATATGCCGGTCGACGTTTTCCACCACGATAATCGCGTCGTCCACCACCAGGCCGATCGCCAATACCAGGGCGAGCAGGGTCAGCAGGTTAATCGAGTACCCCAGCAGGTACATGATGAAGAAGGTCCCGACCAGCGACAGCGGGATCGCCACCAGCGGCACGATCACCGCGCGGAACGAGCCGAGGAACAGGTAGATCACCACCGACACAATGATCATCGCCTCGACCAGGGTCTTCACCACCTCATAGATCGAGGTGTTGATGAACTCCGTGGAGTCATACACGATCTCGCCGCGTACCCCGGTGGGCAACTGGGATTGCAGCTCGGGGAAGGCCTCGCGCACGCTGTCGGCCACCGTCAGGATATTGGCAGTCGGCGCCGTCTTGATGCCGATGAACACCGAACGCTTGCCGGAAAACGCCACGCTGCTGTCGTAGCTTTCGGCGCCGAGGGTGACGGTGGCCACGTCCTCCAGGTACACCAGGGCATCGCCTTTCTGCTTGACCACTAGCCGCTTGAATTCATCCACGGTGTGCAAGTCGGTCCCGGCCGTCAGGTCGACCGTCACCGTTTGCCCGCGGGTGGAACCGACGGCAGACAGGTAGTTGTTGTTGGCCAGGGCGGTGGATACGTCCTGGGCGGTCACGTTATGCGCCGCCAGTTTGTTCGGGTCCATCCAGGCGCGCAGGGCGAACTGGCGCCCGCCGAGGATTTCGGCGGTTTGCACGCCCTGGATCGAGTCCAGCTTGGGCTTGACCACCCGCACCAGGTAGTCGGTGATGTTGTTGGTGGGCAGGGTGTCGCTGTAGAAACCCAGGTACATGGCGTCGGTGGTCTGCCCGACCGCCACCGTCAGCACCGGCTCCTGGGACTGCGCCGGCAGTTGGTTCTTGACCGAGTTGACCTGGGTGTTGATCTCGGTGAGGGCCTTGCTCGCGTCGTAATTCAGCCGCAGCGTGGCGGTAATCGTCGAGACACCGGTGATGCTCGTTGAAGACAGGTAGTCAATGCCCTGGGCCTGGGCGATGGCCGACTCAAGCGGCTGGGTGATAAAGCCGGCAACGGTGGAGGCGTCCGCGCCGTAGTAGGCGGTGGTGATGGTGACCACGGTATTTTCGGTGCGTGGCCATTGGTTCACCGGCAATTCGAAGATCGAGCGCAGCCCCAGGATCAGGATGAACAGCGAGACGACAATCGCCCAGACCGGCCGCTGGATAAAGGTATCGGTAAGCTTCATGGGACACCTTTAGTGTTCTTGGGGAGTCGGCGCAGGATCGTTCAGCGGCGCGGCGCTGTTATCGACCTTCACCGGCGAGCCATTCTTGAGCTTCATCTGGCCGCTGGTGATCAGCAGGTCGCCTTCCTTCACGCCCGACAGGATCGCCACCTGATCGCCCCGGGTCGGTCCGGTCTTGATAAAGGTCTGTTGCGCGGTGAGGACTTCCTCACCCTTGTCGTTCTTGCTCGATGTGGCAATGAATACCGTGGTGCCGTAAGGGTTGTAGGTCACCGATGTCTGCGGGACGGTGAGGTAGCGCTGCGTCGCACCGGAGTTGACCACGGCGCGGGCAAACATCCCGGGCACCAGGTTCTGTTTGGGGTTGTCGACGGTGGCTTCCACGGTGACATTGCGCGTGGTGGCGTCGAACTGGGTGTCGATGGTGCTGATCTTGCCGGTGAAGGTTTGATTCGACAGTCCGTCGGCCGTTACCGAAACCCCTTGGCCGATGGCGATGGCCTCCATTTGAGTCTGGGGCACCGTGAAGTCGATGTAGATCGGATCGAAGGTTTGCAGCGTGGCGATCTTGTCGCCGGGGTTGAGGTATTGGCCAGGGTTGACGCTGGTGATGCCGATGCGCCCGGCAAACGGCGCGCGGATGGTTTTTTTCGCCACCAGCGCGCGCTGTTGTTCGGCGGCGGCGAGCTTGGCTTTGAGGTCGGCGGTGTCAGTGTCCACTTGTGCCTGGGAGATGGCGTTAACCGCCAGTTGCGCCTTGTCACGCTTGAGGACGATCACCGCCAGGTCAGCCGTGGCCTCAAGGGAATGCAGTTGCGCGATGTCCGAGTCGGCATTCAGTTGGACGAGCAGCGCCTGGGCCGCCACTTCTTGCCCGGGCGTGAAGCCGATGGTGCGCACGATGCCGCCCACTTCAGTGGTCACATCCACCCCCCTGACCGCTTTCATTGAGCCCACGGCGCTGACATTCGGTTGCCAGTCGCTGAACGGCACCTTCATGGCCGTGACCACGGAGGCCGGCAGGGGCATTTTCGACTGGGCGATCAGCGCCGAAATCTGCACGAACTTCACCCCGGCAATGATCGCGACAATCACCAGCACCACCACGATCATGATGATCATCGGCCGCCACAGTCGGCGCTTGCGCGGTGCGCCGGGCTCGGTGGGCAGGGGAGAGGCGGTTATGACGTCAGCCATGGATGTTCTCGCTGTTTCAAGAGTTCAGTTCAGTTGAACCGTGCCGAATCGGCGGGCGCTGCCTCGTTCCTGGCCGGCATGATCTCGTTCCACGAAGGCAGGCCGAACCGATCAGGCCGGCCCTTGGTGGCAGGGTCCACATCGGTACGGTTCCACCATCCGCCACCCAATGCCTGGAAGAGCGCGGTGGTGTCGCTGTAGCGGGAGGCCTGCGCCCTGACGCGGGCCAGCACGGTGTTCTGGTAGGTTTGCTGGGCCGTGAGCAGGTTGATGTACGCCACGGCACCGAGCTTGAACTGCGCCTGCACCAGGTCCAGGTTGGCTTGGGCAGAGCGCTCGGCCACCACCTGCTGGTTGAGCGCATCGGCATCCGCCTCCAGCGCCCGCAGTGCGTTGGCCACGTCCTGGAACGCGCCGATCACCGTGCCACGGTAGCGGGCTGCCGACTCGTCATAGGCGGCCACGGCAGCGCGTTTGCGATGTTCGAGTGCGCCGGCATCAAAGATCGGTTGGGTGATCGACCCGGCAAGGCTCCAGACCCCACTGCCCGCCGAAAACAATTTGGTCCCGCTGGCCACCGTGGAGCCCACCGACCCGGTAATGCTGAACTGGGGCAACTGATTGGCGACGGCCACGCCGATATTGGCACTGGCCTGATGCAGTTGCGCCTGCGCAGATCGCACATCGGGCCGCTGGCCAACGATGGCCGAAGGCAGGCTGAGCGGCAGTTCTTCGGGCAGGTGCAGGGAGGCGAGGTTGAAGCGCTCGTCCCGGTCCTGGTTGGGAAACCGGCCGAGGTAGGCCATCAACTGGTTGCGGGTCTGGGCGAACTGCTTTTGCAGGGACGGCAAGGTGGCACGGGTTTGCGCCAGCGCGGTCTGCTGTGTGAGCACGTCGGTGTCACCGATCGCACCCAGCCGGCGCTGCGCCTGCAGGACGTCGAGCTGATCACTCTGTAGCCGAATGATGGTTTCGGTGGCGGCGATCTGGTCGCGTATAGAGGCGAGGCTGACTGCGGTGTTCACCACATTGGAGGTCAACGTGAGGTAGGTCGCCTCCAACTGGAAGCGCTCGTACTCGGCCTGGGCCGAGGTGGATTCAATTTGCCGGCGCGTGCCGCCGAATACATCCGGGGCATAGGACACGCTCAGCGACGCCGAGCTCACCGTGAGAATCGGCGACTCCGGCAGGCCCGAGGTGACGCCCGATACTTTCTCGCGGGCCTTCTGCACGTTGCCGCTCACCGAGGGAAACAGCGACGCCTGGTCGGCATAGACCAGCTCGTTGGCCTGGCGCAATGCCGCCTGCGCGGCGGTGACATCCGGGTTGGCGCGCAAGGCTTCCTCCACCAGCGCGTTCAGTTCCGGTGAGCGGAACAGCGTCCACCATTGCCCGGGAATATCCATCCCGGCGATCAACCGCTGCGCCGCACCGCCGGTGTCGATATCGGCCTTGGCGGTGGAGGTGAGTTTTTCTCGTGAATAATCGGCGTTCGCCGGCACCTCAGGACGCGCGAAATCGGGCCCGACGGTGCAGCCGGCGAGGGCGATGCACAGCAGGCTCAAGGGAGCCAGAAGGTGGGGTGGTCGAAAAAGGGCGCGGCTGTGCGCCACTGGTTGCGGTGCCGATGCAAGCTGCCGAGGCTGCTCTTTCATATTTACTCTGATTAATCAGTTGGTTAACTGCTTTATTTGTTGAGCAATGAGTGCGCGGGCATCGGGCCATACGGCTGAAAAAATGGCGCGAGAGTCGCCGAATTCAAATCAGTGTAGGTGGTGCAGGCGGGTACGCAATGTCCGTGCGCGCCGACCACCCCCAAAAATGCATTTAACGCATTAATATCGAATTAGGTTATGCGTTATAAGTATTTTACATGCAGCCGTCAGCCCCTCATCGTAGCCCTCCCTACGAACACTGCCGAGACCGCACGCGCGGATCGACTTTCAATGCTTGAGAAGGCATCTGGAGACGAACGTGCGTTACCTGACAAAACTGGCGGCCGGGTTGGCCGCCACGCTGCTGTGCCTGACCGCGAACGCGCAAACGCTGGTGGTCGGAGACCAAAGCTACAACGCCCAGGCCGTGATGGAAGCGGCGGGGGTGCTGGATGATCTGCCCTACACCCTTGAATGGAAGCAATTCACCGCCGGGTCTCCGGTGGCGGAAGCCCTCAATACCAACAGCCTCGACATCGGCCTGCTCGGCGATGCGCCCGTGCTGTTCCTCGGTGCACTCGGCGCGCCAATCAAGGTGATTGCCATCAGCCGGCAAAACCTCGAGGGCGTGGCCATCCTGGTGAAAAAGGATTCCTCGATCCACAGCCTTGCGGACCTCAAAGGCAAGCGCGCCGCCATCTGGAAAGGCTCCTGGAGCCAGCAACTGCTGCTGACCGCACTGGATAAGGCCGGCGTGCCGAAGGACGCCCTGGAGTTGCGCTACCTCAGTGCACTGGATGCTTCCCACGCACTGGAAGGCGGTTCGGTCGACGTCATCGCCACCTGGGAACCCTACGTCACCCAACAGGAACGCCAGGGCGCACGGGTATTGGCGACCGCAGACGGGCTGATCCCGGCCCAGAGTTTCGTCGCCGCCAGCACCAGGGCCGTCGATAACAAGCGTGCGCAAATCAGCGATTTTCTCCAACGCCTGAAGAAAGCCCGTGACTGGACGCGCCAAAGCCCGGCCAACGCCGACGCGTATGCAGATGCCTGGGCCAAGCGCACCCGCGCAGATGCCGACATTGCCCGCGCCTGGTTTGCCCGGGCACGCACGACGGTCGAACCGGTGACAGCCCAGTCGCCTGTAGAAGCACAAAAGACCGTGGACTTTTTCACAAGCCAGGGACTGGTCAAGTCTTACCCGGCAGCCAAGCTGTTCGACGACTCCTTCGCGGCGTCCTTGCAACCAGCCGTCGCCAGAACCCAGCCCTGAACGTTTCCAGGAATACGTTGGACATGACTAAAAGACAGCTCAAACTCGGCGCCCTGACCATGGGCTGCGGCGGGCCCGGCCGCCACAATCTGTGGCTCGACCCGCAATTGCCGGCCGATGCCAGCGTCAACGTCGACTGGTACATCGACATTGCACGCCAGGCCGAGGCGGCATTGTTCGACTTGATGTTCATCGTCGACAGCCAATTCATCACACCGGGTTCGCCATCCCACTACCTGAACCGGCTGGAGCCGCTGACGCTGTTATCGGCACTTGCCGTAAGCACCCGGCACCTGGGCCTGGTCGGTACGCTGACGACCTCTTACAACTCGCCCTATAACGTCGCGCGGCGCCTGGCCTCACTCGACCTGATCAGCAAAGGCCGCGCCGGCTGGAACGTGGTCACCAGCGGCGACGCCGGTACCGCCGGCAACTACAGCCGCGACGAACATTATGACTACGACACCCGCTATGGCCGGGCGGCCGAACACGTCCAGGTCGTGCAGGGCCTGTGGAACTCCTATGAGGAAGATGCCTTCGTGCGTGACCGCGCCACCGGCCGGTTTCTCGACCCCGCCAAACTCCACAGCCTGAATCACAAGGGCGAGCACTTTTCCGTGGTCGGGCCGCTGAATATCCAGCGCTCACCCCAGGGCCAACCGGTGATCTTCCAGGCTGGCGATTCGGAACAAGGCCGCGACCTCGGTGCGGCCACGGCCGATGTAATCTTTACCCATGCGGCCAGCATCGAGCAGGGCCAGGCTTTCTATCGGGATATCAAGGGCAGGGCGCTGCAACATGGCCGTGACCCGGAGCAATTGCTGGTGATGCCCGGCGCCGAGATTTATGTAGGCGATACCGATGAACAGGCGCGTGAAATCGAGCGGCACTACCATCAGGCCGACCACAGTTTCGAGCTGGCGCTGAAGGAGTTCGGACGCAATTTCGGCTGGCATGATTTCAGCCAGTACGACCTTGATGCGCCGTTCCCGCAGGAGAGCCTGGAGGCGGCACGCAGCAGCTTTTTTACCGCGGCCAAACGCATTGCCGATCAGGCACGGGAGAAAGGTTTTACATTGCGCCAGGCGGTGGAATTTGGGCGGCAACTGCGCCCGGGAGCGTTTGTCGGATCGGCGGATACCGTCGCTCGGAAAATGGCTGACTGGCTTGAAGCCCGCGCGGTGGATGGTTTCAACATCTACATCGGCCATCCGGAGCAGTTCAAACGCTTCACGCACGAGGTCATCCCGTTGTTGCAGGAGCGCGGCGTGTATCGCACGGCTTATGAAGGTACGACCTTGCGGGAAAGCCTGGGATTGAAGATTCCACGGTTTGCGCGCAACGGCGGCGGTTGACTCAAAAAAACTGTCCAGATGAATAAATTGGTGGGCCGGGGATTTTTTTAGACATACTGAGGGCTCAAGCCACTCATTTGTCCCGAGACTTTCCTGATGCCATCCCATCCTGCACAAGGGCCTTTCAATCAGGACGACCGGTATCGACTGCTCGTCGACGCAGTGGTCGACTATGCCATCTATATGCTTGATACGAACGGCTTGATTCGCAGTTGGAACTCCGGGGCGAGAAAGATCAAGCAGTACGAACAGAGTGAAGTGCTGGGCAGGCATTTTTCGCTGTTCTACACCCCGGAAGACCTGGCCTCGGACTTGCCGGGCCGGGCACTCCAGAGCGCCGAGCAGTCAGGGCGCTTCGAGGGCGAAGGTTGGCGCATCCGCAAGGATGGGACTCGTCTCTGGGCACTGGTGATCATCGACCCGATACGCGCCGACGACGGCACGTTGATTGGCTTCGCCAAGGTCACACGGGACCTGACCGAGCGTAAGGCCGCGGAGCAGGCGCTGCGCCAGAGCGAGCAGCAATTCAGCCTGCTGGTGCAAGGCGTCACCGACTACGCGCTGTATATGCTGGACCCCAACGGCGTGATCACCACCTGGAACGCCGGCGCCCAGCGCATCAAGGGTTATCAGCCGGCAGAAGTCATCGGCAGGCATTACTCCATGTTCTTCCAGCGTGAGGACGTAGACCACAACGTCCCGCAGCGCGCCCTTGAAACGGTGGTCAGGGAAGGTCGTTACGAAGGGCAGGGCTGGCGCCTGCGCAAGGACGGCACGGGATTCCTCGCCCATGTGGTTATCGACCCGATCAAGAATGAACTGGGTGAGCTGGTGGGGTTTGCGAAGATCACCCGGGACGTTACCGAAAGCGTGCAGGCTCAACAGGAGATCAAGGAAACCCGAGAGGCGTTATTCCAATCCCAGAAAATGGAGTCCCTGGGCCAGCTCACCGGCGGCATCGCCCATGACTTCAACAACCTCTTGATGGTGATTCTGGGGAGTCTTGAACTCGCCAAGAAGCGTGTCCCGCAGGACTCGAGAACCTGCGCCTTACTGAATAATGCCATCGCGGGCGCCCAGCGGGGCGCAACGCTGACTCAGCGCATGCTGGCCTTTGCCCGTCGCCAGGAGCTTGACCCTCAGCCTGTGGATGTGGGCGATCTGATCCGCAACATGTCAGACCTGCTGTCCCGCATGTTGGGCGCAGGCATCAACGTCGACACACAGTTCCCATTGATCCTGCGGCCGGTATTGGTCGACATGAGCCAACTGGAAATGGCTGTGATGAACCTGGTGATCAACGCCCGGGACGCAATGGAAGGTCGGGGCAGGATCCTGATTTCAGCGCGGGAGGATGCGTTTCCCGACGGGGCGAATGACTCGCAAAGGCTGATTTGCATCTCTGTCATCGACACCGGCCCCGGGATGAATGACGCGACCTTGCAACGGGCCATGGAGCCGTTCTTCACCACCAAGGGAGCGGGAAAAGGCACCGGGCTTGGGCTTTCGATGGTGCATGGCCTGGCGGCACAGTCACAGGGCCACTTTGTGCTGAAGAGCCGGGTAGGAGAGGGCACAACCGCAGAGCTCTGGTTACCGGTGGCGGTGACCGACACCACACAGTCTGCGGCGCTGGCATCAACGGCAGATACACCCGATGCAGCCCATCAGCAAAGCCTCGAGATTCTGCTGGTAGATGACGACCCGCTGGTGCTGATCAGCACCGGGGCGATGCTTGAAGACCTGGGCCATCATGTTGTGTCGGCAGGAGATGGGCATGCTGCGTTGGCGCTCCTGGCGCAAGGCGCATGCTTTGACCTGGTCGTGACAGACATGGCAATGCCGGACATGACCGGGATCGAGCTTGCCGGCAACATCGAGTCGTTGTATCCCAACCTTCCCATCATTCTTTCCTCAGGCTTTGCGGAAATCTCCCTGGACCTCAAGACCACATTGACGCGCTTACCCAAGCCATTCGATCAATCTGCACTGGCCAGGGTGATCGCCGAAACCATGCGCAGCCGGATCGACAAGCCGTGTTGAGCCAGGCGGCTGGCCGTCCGTTGTTTGTTTCCATGGATGGCCCCAAGGGTACTGGCAAAACCACATTGCTGGAGGCCGTAACAAAAGCGCTTAGGGCTGACAACAGAATGGTGATCCGGCTTTGCGAGAGAAAAAGCGATCCCTTCAGAAGTGAAACAATGACCCTCGTTAACAGACTCGCCAGGCATCCCGGCCTGGATCTGGAGTGGGAGGTTTGTGAACGCTTCGCTGATAGCCGCGCGTGGATTTCCCGGCACGTGCTGGCTAGACAGCCACCAGGCAGCATCGTCCTGATCGACCGCTGGTACCCGTCTGATGCCGCGTTTCGCCGGGAAGTCCCGCTGGCAGAAATCCTGCAGTTGAACATTGATCGAAACGTGCAAGTGCCGGACCTGCATGTCGGGGTCGTCACTGCCCCTGATATTTCATGGGCACGGGCCGCGGCACGCCGGCGCGGACTGAGCAGTACCGTGATCCACACGCTGGCAGAACATGTCGCCTGTACCCAGGCGTTCGAGCGAGCGGTTGCGGATCACGGCTGGGTGTTATGCCGGAATGAAGGAACCATTGAGGGCGCAACACGGCAGGTGGTTGCCGAAATTTATAACGTCCTTGAGTCCTTCCAGTGTGATTGACCCGAGCCCTGTTCAGGCACTTGCCCCGTTGAACATGCTGACCAGGCTATAGGGTGCATCGTCACCAAACAGCAACTCGTGCAGTTCATTCCCCTCGGCAGCCATTTGCGCGCTGCGCGGGAACATGGCCTGTTCGTATTCGCCCAGGGCGGCTTCGACGTCATCAGGGTATGAGGCGATGGCCTTGCCGAGTTCGGCACCATCGTACATGGCCAGGTTGGCACCTTCGCCATTCGGGGCCGCAAGGTGTGCGGCATCACCGATCAGCGTTACGCCCGGCACCCGGTCCCAGCGGTGATCAACCGGCAGCATAAAGAGCGGGCGCCATACCAGTTCGGTGTCACTGTCGGTGATCAGCGCCGTGAGGGCAGGGGACCAGCCTGCGAATTCCTGCGCGATCCGTGCCGCCGCCGTTGCCGTGTCGGTGAAATCGATGGCGGCAAACCAGCTTTGGGATTCGGTGAGCACTACGTAGGTGTGCAGCGTGGCGCCCGTCTCACGGTGCGCCTGGATCCCTTTTCCCGGTTGAAGTGCGAACATCGCACCGCCACCTACCGCCCTGGAGGTGGCCGGGTGCCGGGCGTCGCTGTCATACAGGTAGGTTTCGATCAACGAGCGGCCCATGTACTCGGGGGCAGCGTCGCTGAGCAGCGGCCGGACCTTTGACCAGGCTCCGTCCGCGCCAACCAGCAGGTGGGTAGCAACGCAAGTACCGTCGGCGAAGGTCACTTCGTGGCGACCCTCGCCGAGGGCGCGCACGCTCTTGACCTTGTGGCCCCAACGCACAGTACCGGCGGGCAGTGAATCGAGGAGCATCTTGCGCAGCTCGCCACGCATGACCTCGGGACGGCCGCCTGTGCCGTCGTCGGGTTGATCCAACAGAGTGGCACCCTGCCAATCAAGCACCCGAGTCGCCTCGCGACCTTTCAGGATAAGCGCGCGGAACTCGTCCGTCAGGCCCGCTGCCTGCAAGGCCAGTTGGCCGTTGTAGTCGTGGATATCGAGCATCCCGCCTTGGGCGCGTGCGGTTGCCGACGGCTCTGCTTCATAGACGGTGGCGGCAATACCGTGGACGTACAGCACGCGAGCCAGGATGAGACCGCCCAGGCCAGCACCGATGATTGTGACGGGGGTGTGCATAGGGTACCTGTTGAATGTGAGAAATCTTCCGGACTGTTTTTACGCTATTTTGTGGAAAAAATGGCCTGGTTCAAGGGGTTTACTTTCCGCAGGCGATTGAATATAAAGTTTGCTTCGGCGCACAACCGTTGTTGCGCCCCATGATGTTGACAGGAGGAAGCTATGTCACCGTTAAACGTGATGAAGTTCTAAACGATCAAACCGTCACCCCCTCGCTTGAAAACCTCGAAACACGCTGGTCTCAGCATTGGCAGCTCGAAGGCACGTATGCCTTTGACCACAGCGCCCAACGCGACGCTGTATTCTCCATCGACACGCCGCCACCGACAGCCTCAGGTTCGTTGCACGTTGGCCATGTCTTCAGCTACACCCACACCGATATCATCGCCCGGTTCCAGCGGATGCGCGGCAAGGCTGTGTTCTACCCCATGGGTTGGGACGACAATGGCTTGCCGACCGAACGCAGGGTCGAGAATTTCTACGGCGTACGTTGCGACTCGTTGGCCGCTTACCAGCCTGGCTTCAAACCCTCCGAGTCGATTCCATTAAAACGGGCTGACTTTGCCGTCATCAGTCGGCGCAACTTTATCGAGTTGTGCCATGAGCTGACGGCCATCGATGAGCAAGCGTTCCGTGCACTGTTCGTGCAACTGGGCTTGTCCGTTGATTGGAGTCTTTCATACGCCACCATTGATGAACGCTCCCAACGAGCCAGTCAGCGCGCGTTACTGCGTAACTACCAGCGTGGCGAACTGTATAGCCAGGAGGCTCCGTGCCTCTGGGATGTGACGTTCCAGACGGCCGTAGCCCAGGCAGAGCTTGAGGAGCGCGAGGTTGCGGGTGCGTATCACGAACTCGGCTTCGACGCGGCTGATGGTGCCGAACTGAAGATTGCTACGACTCGACCTGAGTTGCTGATGGCATGCGTGGCGCTGGTGGCTCACCCGGACGACGCTCGTTATCAGGCGAGGTTCGGGCAGACCGTGCGTGCGCCGATTTTTGACCTGGACGTTCCGCTGCTGGCCCACCCTTTGGGTGACCCCGGCAAGGGCACCGGGTTGGCGATGGTCTGCACCTTTGGCGATCTAACCGATGTGATTTGGTGGCGGGAGTTGCAGCTGCCCACACGGTCAGTCCTGGGAAAGGACGGGCGCCTGTTACTTGAGACGCCCTCCTGGTTGACGACGCCGCGCAGCCAACAGGCCTACGCAGGCCTGGCCGGCCGTACCCTGTCCCAGGTTCGTACGCAGCTCGTTTCGATGTTGCGTGACTGCGGCGCCATGCGAGATGAACCACGACCGATTAACCACGCGGTAAAGTTCTTCGAGAAAGGCGACCGGCCTTTGGAAATTCTCGCGACGCGGCAATGGTACTTGCGCAATGGCGGACGCGACGCGAACCTGAGGGACGTGTTGCTCGACGCTGGCCAGGCGTTGGACTGGCATCCGCCGCACATGCTCAGGCGTTACGAGCATTGGGTAGGGGGGTTGAATGGAGACTGGCTAATCAGTCGCCAACGTACGTTCGGCGTGCCGATTCCGTTCTGGTATCGCCTGGACGCACAAGGCGAAGCCGAGCATGGCGCTCCGATTATCGCCAGTGAGGCAAGCCTGCCTGTTGATCCGGGCCTGGATACACCGCCTGGGTATCGACCCGAACAACGTGGTCAACCCAACGGGTTTATCGGCGAACAAGACATCATGGACACCTGGGCCACCAGTTCCCTGACGCCTCAGATTGCCGGCGGCTGGGGAGAGGACGATGGGTTGTTTGCCAAAATATACCCGATGGACCTCAGGCCCCAAGGTCACGACATAATCCGAACCTGGCTGTTCTCGACACTGGTACGCAGCCATTTTGAACACGGTTGCGCGCCATGGCGCAACGTCGCGCTTTCCGGGTGGATCCTTGATCCCGATCGCAAGAAAATGTCCAAGTCCAAGGGGAATGTGGTCATCCCTCAAGCCTTGCTCGACCAGTATGGAAGTGACGGCGTGCGCTATTGGGCTGCCTCGGCGCGGCTCGGCAGTGACACAGCCTTTGAAGAGCAGCAGATGAAAATCGGCCGCCGCCTGGCCGTCAAGCTGTTCAATCTTTCGAGGTTGGTTCAAGGCTTTGCGAAGGATGACACCGGGGATATCGACCAACCGCTGGATCAAGCCATGCTTGAACGCTTGGGTGGCGTAGTCCAGGACGCAACCGTCGCGCTGGAGGCCTATGACTACAGCGGGGCGTTGTCGCGTATCGAAGGATTCTTCTGGTGGTTTTGCGATGACTACGTCGAATTGGTCAAACGTCGTGCCTATCGACCCGACGGCTACTCGGCGCGTAATGCATTGGCACATGCGCTGAGCGTGCAGCAGCGACTGTTTGCGCCATTTCTGCCCTTTGTGTGTGAGGAGGTCTGGCAATCCTGGAATTGCGGCTCAGTGCACAAGGCGCCCTGGCCGCAAGGGGGCGCTTGCCCTGACGCGGCTGTTGAACAGTTATTGATGAGCCTGAGCAGCGTGCTGTCTGCAATTCGCAAAGCAAAGTCTGACGCCAGCCAATCCATGAAGGCTCCGGTAGCACGTGTTGAGCTGGTCGACAGCGCCGCGCAGCTTGAACTGATAAAAGGCGTCAGCCAAGACCTGATAGAGGCGGGGCAGGTCGAGGCCTTGGTGTTTATAGAGGGCGCGGAGCGGCAGGTCGATGTCTGGCTGACGTAACGAGGAGTGGTGCCGACCGCCTCAGTGACACCCACTGGGGCGGGCCGGATCATGCAAGCCTGTTACGCCACCCCACCTTTCAGAATTGTGCGCCGGCCATAAGCACATACTTGACGTGTACGTACTCCTCGATCCCGTAGTAACTGCCTTCGCGACCGTAACCGGACTGCTTGATACCGCCAAAGGGAATCGACACGGTACCCACGGATCCCGAGTTCAGAATCACCATGCCCGCCTCCAACTGGCGGGAAAGGCGCAATGAGCGCCCCAATGCGCTTGTGTAGGCATAGGCGACCAGGCCGAACTCAGTCTGGTTGGCGCGAGCAATCACTTCCTCCTCATCCTTGAATGAATAAATGGCGAAGACCGGGCCGAAGATCTCGCTGGTGGCCAGCGGCGAATCATCCTGCAAGCCGGTCAGCACAGTCGGCTCATAAAACAGACCGCCCTTGGCGTGAGGCTTGCCGCCCATCAGGACTTTTGCTCCGGCGGCCTTGGCTTGCTCCACCAGCGATACAACTTTGTCAAAACCCGTCTGATTGACCAACGGCCCCACCACAAAGTCTTCACGCATGCCCTGGTCAACATCGATCCTGGCTACGCTTTCCTTCAGGCGCTTCACGAAGTCTTCAAAAATAGTGTTCTGCACGAAGATGCGGTTAGGCGAGATACACACCTGCCCGGAATTGCGCAGCTTTGCACCCACCAGGCCTTTGATTGCTTCCTCGATATTTGCGTCCTGGAACACGATGAAGGGTGCATTGCCACCCAGCTCCAGAGTCATTTTTTTTACCGTCGCCGCACATTGTGAAGCCAGGAGTTTGCCTACACCGGTCGAACCGGTGAACGAGATTTTGCGAATGCGCGGATCGCCAGTCAGGATCAGGCCGATCTCCTTGGGATCACCGACGATGACCTCGAATACACCTTCAGGAATTCCCGCCTTGCGAGCATGTTCCAGCAACTTGAAGGCAGTAAGCGGCGTGTCTTCTGCGGGCTTGATCACCATGGTGCAACCTGCGGCCAGCGCGGTCGCCACTTTGCGGGTAATCATCATGAAGGGGAAGTTCCAGGGGGTGATCGCGGCGACCGGCCCGATAGCTTCCTTGGTGACAACCACATTGGCATTTTTATCGTGGGTAGGAATAGTGTCCCCGTAGACGCGCTTGGCTTCTTCGGCGTACCACTCGATGAACCCCAACCCATAGTCGATTTCGCCTCGGGCTTCAGAAAGGCACTTGCCGTTCTCCCGACACATCAGTTCGGCGAAGGCTTCCTTATCATCCTTAACGCTGTCGTGCCAGCGCCGCAGAATATCGCTGCGCTCGCTGGCCAGTTTCGATGACCATTCCGGGAACGCTGCACAGGTACGATCTACAGCAGCCTTTACTTGTGCTGCGTTGCTTTTGGCCACGCGGCCGACTTCGCTGCCATCGGCCGGGTTGTAGACGACTAACATGGGCTTATCTCCAATAGTTAAGTATTCATCAGCGCAGAAGCTGAGCGCCCAAGGTAAGGCGCGGCAGACATGGCGCGAATACCGGTTCATCTGCTTTGCTTGCCTAATCCAATAACTGCCGGGCGATGTCACGAGGGGTGTGCCTGGACGAAGCAAGCACAGAGAGGAATGAGCAAGACCCTGATGCTTTCAGGCGTTTTCATCGGGCGATGCCTTGCCTAACGTGGCAGGCTCAACCAGGAGCGCGCCATGAAATCAACCCAACAAGCGCTGAACGCATTTGACGCCATCGTATTGTCTGTCTGCTGCGGACTGTCGGTGGCCACCGCGTACTACAACCAGGCAATGCTGCCCTTGATCGGTGCCAGCTTTACGGTGTCGCCTACGCACACCGGCCAGGTCGCGACCGCCACACAACTTGGCTACGCGCTGGGCCTGTTGCTGTTTGTACCGCTGGGCGACCGCGTGCAACGCCGCAACCTGATCATGGCTTTGCTGACAGGCAACATCGTCAGTTTGCTTTGGTGTGCCAGCACCGGAAGTTACAGCACGCTGTTAGTGAGCAGCGTTGCGATCGGGGTATCGGCCATCAGTGCACAAATCATTATCCCGGGCACGATGACGTGGGTGGATGCGCAGCATCGGGGCAGGGTGCTTGGCCTTATGGTCAGCGGATTGTCGGCTGGCGGGTTGCTTGCACGTACGGTCAGTGGTGCGTTGGGGCACTGGTTGGGTTGGCGAGGAATGTTCACTGTAGCGGCAGGCATGGATGTGTTGGTGCTGCTGGCGATTGCCGCGCGTATGCCGCGCAGCGAGGTTGTCATTAGCTTGCCCTACGGCGCGCTCCTGGGTTCGTTGGGAGGGCTGCTCCGGCGCTATCCGTCACTGTGGCGTTCTGCGCTGTGCGGTGGCTTGTTGTTTGGCGCACTCAATGTGTTCTGGGGTTCGATGGCAGGCTTGCTGGCGCGGCCACCGTATGGATTCAGCACCCTGCAGTCAGGATTGATAGGGCTGTCGGCCGTGGTTGGCATTGTCAGTGCTTCGACCCTGGGGCGCTGGACGCGACAGCATAGCTTGCGCCTGTCCTGCCTTGGGGCCACGCTGGTGCTGGCGGCGTTCTTGGCATTGGTGTTTGCCGCAGACGCCAAATTGATACCGCTGGTGGTACTCGCTGCCACCTGTATCGACCTGGGCAATCGTGCCAACCAGTTGGCCCATCAAACCCAGGTACTGGCCTTGCAACCGGATGCCGTCAGCCGCCTGAATACGGTATTTATGATGATTTACTTTATTGGCGGTGCCTTGGGTTCATCGTTGGGCGCTGCTGCCGCGGGGCGCTATGGCTGGCCAGGGATGGCGGCAGCCGGGGCCTTGCTGTCCATTGCGGCAGGTGTCGGCAGCGCCGCTTTTTCCAGAACTCGCCAGGGCAGCAAAGCCATTCCTCGCCAAGCGAATAGGAATAGGCAAGCCTCATAGATGATCCGGCATAGGTCGCCAGCGGTGGCTTGGCTACCATTAGCACTCAGTAACCGAGAGGAATTTCTATGAGCACTCACAAAACCCTGTTTATCACCGGCATCAGCAGCGGCTTTGGCAAGGCCCTCGCGACCGAGGCACTGGCTGCAGGCCACCGTGTCATTGGTACCGTTCGAAACGAAGCCGCGCTGCAAACGTTCGAGGCATTATCAGCGGAGCGTGCTCATGGCGTGATCCTGGATGTCACCGACTTTGAGCGGATCGACAGCGTCGTTGCCGAGATCGAGACCCGCTACGGCCCGGTGGATGTCCTGGTGAACAACGCAGGTTACGGCCATGAGGGCATTTTCGAAGAGTCGCCGCTGGAAGAAATGCGTCGTCAGTTCGACGTCAACGTGTTCGGCGCCGTCGCCGTGACCAAGGCGTTCGTGCCGTACTTCCGCCAGCGCCGCAGCGGGCACATCATCAACATCACGTCCATGGGCGGCACCATCACGATGCCGGGTATCGCCTACTACTGCGCCAGCAAGTTCGCGCTGGAAGGCATCTCCGACACCCTGAGCAAAGAACTCAAGCCATTCAACATTTTTGTCACCGCCGTGGCGCCAGGCTCATTTCGCACCGATTGGGCCGGCCGCTCGATGCAGCGTACGCCCCGCAGCATCGCCGACTACGATGCCAGCTTTGATCCGGTACGCCAGGCGCGCGAAGCGAAAAGCGGCCACCAGTTGGGGGACCCGCAAAAAGCTGCGCAAGCCATGCTGCAGTTGATCGCCAGCGACAACCCACCGGCCCACCTGCTGCTCGGCAGCGATGCCATAGGCTTTGTGCGCGAAAAGCTGACGCAATCCCTGCGTGACATCGACCAATGGGAAGCACTGACACGCTCTACGGATGGTCACGCTTCATGAAACCGCAAGAGGGGCCTATGAATCATTTTGCCGCGCGAACCCGGCGCATGGTCCAACTGATGGAGCAGTTGGCCCCCCTGGAGGGCTACAACCTGAGCGCACTGGAAGACATACGCTTTCTGCGCTCCAATCGCCCGCTGACCCGCACGCCAGTGCTCTACGAGCCTGGCATCGTCATCCTGTGCCAGGGGCGCAAGCTCGGCTATCTGGGCGACGAGGTCTACCTTTACGACGCCCAGCACTACCTGGTGGTGTCTGTGCCAGTGCCTTTCACCATGGAAACCGACGCCAGCGAAGAGGAACCGATGCTGGCGGTATACATGCGCCTGGATTTCAAACTCGCTGGCGAACTGATCCTGGAAATTGACGAAAAATCCGGTCCGACCCACGAACGTCCCAAAGGCATGTATTCCTCGCCGATGGACGAGATGTTGCGCGAGTCCACACTGCGCTTTCTCGAAGCGATGAGCCATCCGGTCGATGGCCCGATCCTCGGCCCCTCGCTGGTGCGCGAGATTTACTACCGGATCATCGCAGGTGAACAAGGAGGGTCCATGCGGGCGGCCCTTGGCAAGCAAGGCCATTTCGCAAAGGTGACCCGCGCCATTCGCAAGATACACAGCTGTTACCAGGAGCGGCTGGACGTCGAGTGCCTGGCCCAGGAGGCAAGTATGAGCGTACCCAGCTTTCATCTGCACTTTCGAACAGTCACCGACTCCTCACCCATGCAGTACCTGAAATCGACGCGTCTGCACCAGGCAAGGTTATTGATGCTCCGCGACGACATGTCGGCCTCATCTGCGGCTTTTAACGTGGGCTATGAAAGCGCATCGCAGTTCAGCCGAGAGTTCAAGCGCTACTTCGGCCGCACACCCCATGCTGAAGTCGAATGGATGAAAGCAACCTATTCGCTGCCAGCGCCGGCGCAGCCTTCTGTCTATGTGTCTTCGCACTGACCTGACAGCCAGGGCGCTGCCCCGTATCTGATTTTTCTGCATATGCCAATTTGACAGGCTATTGTTATTTTTTATTCTTTCCTAACCTATGCTCCCCTCATGCAAAGTCCGCCTCCAGCGATGGCTTTCCATTGCTCATCAACCGCCAGGCTGAATGGCCTTTATTCGCATGGAGCATGCAATGGGTGTGAATCAGAACCCACATTTCGGTCTGATTGGGCAGATGTTCAAAAGTGACTACAGTTGGCTTTGCACGCGGGTAAGCCGGGCCATGGGGTGCGCCCATGGGGCTCAGGACATTGCATCGGAGACCTTCCTGCGGGTACTGGCATTGCCCGACCCTTCGCAAATCCGCGAGCCGCGGGCGTTGCTGACCACCATCGCGCGGCGCCTGATGTATGAGGGCTGGCGTCGCCAGGACCTGGAACGTGCCTACCTGGAAGCATTGGCCCAGGCGCCGATGATGGTGCACCCGTCGCCCGAGGAGCGTTTGCTGTTGATCGAGACGCTGCTGGAAGTCGACCGCTTGCTCGACGGTTTGTCGGCCAAGGCCAAGGCGGCGTTTTTGTATCACCAGCTGGACGGTTTGACCTATGCGCAGATTGCCGAGCGCCTGCAGGTCTCGGTCAGCCGGGTTCAGCAATACATGGCCGATGCGTTCAAGCGCTGCTACCTGGCGATGACACAGCCATGAGCCACAGCGCGCCGGATGAGGCGATCATCGACGAGGCAGCACAGTGGATGGCGTTGCTGCAATCCGGGCACGCCAGCGCTCAGGAGCACCAGGCGTTCCGTCGCTGGAGTGAGGGCGACCCACGGCGTGCCGAAATCTTCAACATGATGGGCGGCGTTCCGGCCGTGCTGAACAATGACGAACTGCGCCGCATGCCCCGCGACAGCCTGTTGCACACCCTCAACGCACCGTCGGGCCGCCGGCGCTTCTTGCGCAATACCCTGGCGCTGGTTGGCGTTGTGTCGTTTGGAAGTCTGATCACGCGGCTGTCCGACAGCTGGTTGCCGTTGGGCGCTTTGCGCACCGGTACGGGCGAGCGCCTGAACCTCACGCTGGAGGATGGCAGTGCATTGACCCTGGATGCGCGCAGCAAGGTGCTGACGCATTTCGATGCTCGGCAACGGCTGTTGCAGTTGCTCGACGGCAAGTTGCTGGTGGACGTTTTCAAGGACAGTCTCAGACCGTTTATCGTCGAGACCGAACACGGCCGCATGCGCGCCTTGGGTACGCGGTTTCTGGTACAGCAGGGCGAGGATCGAACCCAAATCACGATGCTGCATTCCCAAGTGGAAATCACCACGCGCGACGGCGCTGTGCAGGTGATCAGTGCCGGCCAGAAAGCCACGTTCAATGCCCATGGCATCCTCGACCTGGAAACCGCCAGCGGCGGCGAGGCCTCGTGGACCCAAGGCTTGCTGGAAGTGCGTGACCGCTCATTGGGTGAAGTGGTGCAAGCCCTGCGTGACTACCGGCGCGGCATCATCCGCGTCAGCCCCGAGGCGGCGAGCCTGAGGCTGAGCGGGATTTTCCCGCTGGACGACAGCCAGGGCGCCCTGCAATTGCTGGCCAAATCCCTGCCGGTGCAGATCGATTATCACAGCCCTTATTGGGTCAGTATCGAGCGCCGATAAAAATAATTTTCCCAGCTCTATAAAACCTCCGCCACTGTTGCACAACCCAATACAGGCCGGGGTGTATCTGCCTGGGAGTGTTGTTTCGGGCCGTTATAAACCCATGCTTTTTTAGCCTAACGGCCGCCTATAAAAAAAACCGATCTGTTGTTCAACCCATCAACGGCATATCAATGATGGGAACCTCAACCATGCAACTCAAACCTCTCAGTCGCGCATCTCTGGCGGCACTGTCTCTGACGATTGGCCTGACTTTGGCGGGACATGGCACGGCGGTGCTGGCACAGCCGCTGTCCGCGATATCGACCGCCCAGACTTTTGATTTTGATATCGCCAGCGGCCCCCTCGACCAAGCGCTGTTGACCCTGTCGCGCAGCAGCGGGCAGATCATTTCCTTCCAGCAAGACCTTGTGCAAGGCCTGACCAGCGCGCCGGTGCGGGGCACCTTCACCACCGAGCAAGCGCTGCGACAGGCACTACACGGTGCAGCCCTCGACGCCGTGCCCAGTGGCGACGGCGGTTGGACCCTGCGCCGGGCGGCCAAGCCACCTGCAGCGGCGGTCAAGGCGGCGCCCACGGCGGCGAAAGTCCCGGGCGATGTAGCGTTGGAAAAGGTCGTGGTCACGGGGTCACGCATTGCCCGTGCCCAGGTTGAAGGGCCGTCGCCGGTCACGGTCATCACCGCTGACGAAGTCACCCGCAGGGGCTACAAAAACGTCTACGACGCCATCGCTTCGCAAACCCAGAACACCGGCATGACCCAGGGCGAAGACTACGGCAACACCTTCCAGCCGGCCGCCAGTGCCCTCAACCTGCGAGGGCTGGGGCCGAACCACACACTGGTGCTGATCAACGGCAGGCGCGTGGCCGACTACCCCACGGCGTACGACGGCGCGGTCAACTTCACCAACCTTGCGAACATCCCGGCGGTGATGATCGAGCGTATCGAGATCCTCAGCAGCGGCGCCTCGGCGGTGTATGGCTCCGACGCGATTGCCGGGGTGGTGAACATCATCCTCAAAGACAAAATCAGCGGCGTGGACGTCAATCTGCGTGGTGGCGCCGCCGAGCGTGGCGGCGGCGACAACCAGCGCCTGCAGATCAGCGGCGGCGAGACCTGGGGCGATTTTGACGGGGTATTCGGCCTGGAGCTGACCCAGCGCCAACCGATCTGGGCCAACCAGCGCGGCTTTATGAGCGACGGCCCGGCCAAGGATGTGGGCTACCGCCGTAACCTCGACAGCGGCGCCTACCTCGGCCCCGGCTGCGGTGCCTACGGCGGTATCTACAACGGCAAGCTCGGTGGCAGCAGCACCCGCTGCACCACCAACCAGTACTACAACGACTACTGGACCTTGCAGGCGCAAAAGGAAAACTATGACGGCTACACGCGCGGCACCTGGCACTTCAGCGACACCGGCAAAGTGTTTGCCGACTTGATGTTTGGCTTTGATCACACGCAGAACAACACCCGCGGCCCAAGCTTCACCTCGCCGGACTTTATCAACCGCAACACCGGCAACCTGGAGCGCTGGTCACGCAACTTTTCCAGCGAGGAAATCGGTGGCAAGACCAGCAACAACAGCAAATGGCGCGAAGTGTCCTGGACCGGCACCCTGGGCCTGGAAGACAAGTTCACCAACAGTGATTGGGGTTATCAGATTGCGGCGAACCGCTCCGAGTACACCAGCGACCGCACCACCCGCTACACGCCTTTGAGCGGCATCCGCGATTACTACCTCGGGCCGCAACTGGGCACGCAGGACGGGCACCCGGTCTTCGCGCCAGACCCTTCGCGGCTGGACCAGCCGCTGACTCCGGAGCAGTGGGATCAGTTTCGCGGCAACCTGGTGCAGAAGAGTAAATCGGTTTCCCAAACCTTCAGCGCCAACATTAACGGCGACCTGTTCGAGCTGCCCGCCGGGCCGGTGGGCTTTGCCGGTGTGACCGAAGTGGGGCGGCAATCCTACAGCGTCGATGTCGACGACCAACTCAATGACGGCACGTTTTACAACACCACGCCGGCCTCCAATTCAGGCGGTTCGCGTGACCGCTACGCCGCGGGTGGCGAGCTGAGCATTCCCGTTACCGACACCTTGCTCGCCTCGGCGGCCGGGCGCTGGGACCAATACAAATTCAGTGGCCGCACCGAGCAACAAAAAACCTACAACCTGGGCCTGGAATGGCGCCCGGTGACCAGCCTGCTGTTTCGTGGCAGCTACGGCACCAGCTTTCGCGCACCCGACCTCAACTACCTCTACCAGGCCGCGACCAATGGCTACACGCCTGACCAGATCGACTATTACGGTTGCAGCAAGGGCGTAGAAGGGGCGTGTGACCGAGGCCGCGTGGATTACACCCAGACCGGTAATTCGGATCTCGCCTCCGAGCGTGGCAAGTCCTGGACGTACGGCTTTGTCTGGTCACCCTCGCATCAGTTTGATTTCTCCGCCGACTTCTGGCGCGTCGAAATCAAGGACCTGTTGACCACCGTCGACATCAACCGCTTGCTGCAACAGGAAAACCAGTGCCGCAACGGCCAGCTTGATGCGACCACTTGCGCCGACGTCCTGGCACGCATCCAGCGCAATGCCAGCACGGCGGCAGTGGACCCGAACGTGCTGCAACGGGTGCAGGTCAATGCGATCAACGCCGCCAGCGAGCGGGTCAGCGGCCTGGACCTCAAGAGTAATATTCGCTGGGGCGCAGGCCAGTACGGCGCGTTCAGTTCGGCGATTGGCTACAGCCTGGTGCTGTCCCACTACCTCAAGGAATCGGACGATGCGCAAACTCAGAACCTGCGCTCCAGCACCGACAACCACGACTGGCGCAGCAAGGTCAACGCGAGCCTGACCTGGGACTACCAGCACCTCACCACCACGCTGACCGGCATTCGCTACGGCAGCGTGACCAATGGCGCCGGAGATGGGCGCCTGTCGCCGTGGACCACCTTCAACGCCAGCGCCCGTTACCAGGTGAACGAGCAGGCGAGTGTCGGCCTGACCGTCAACAACCTGCTCAATCAGGTCAAGCACGATGACTCCGCCGGCTGGCCGTATTACCCCAGCGGCAACTACGACCCCTATGGCCGCCAGGTCTGGCTGGACGTGAGTTACCACTTCGGCAAGTAGCGCATAAGCACATGCGCTAACGGTCTAACCGGTGCTCTATAAAAACCCTGGCGTCGACGCACAACCCTGCATAAGTGAGCCTTCAGTGTTTTTGGAAAAGGAGTTGAGTTTGTGAGCCTGTTTCGCTTCATGGTGTGGGCACTGCTGACGGGCCTTTGGGCGCCGTCACTGCTCGCTCAACCGACGCACGCTTTGACGGTATACGGCGAAGCGCCCAAGTACTCGGCCAACTTCAAGCACCTGGATTACGTCAACCCGAACGCGCCCAAGGGCGGCAGTTTGCGTCGTTCGTCCATGGAAGGCGGGGCGTTTGATCACCTGATCCCGTATGTCGACAAAGGCACCGGCATCACCCAGATCCAGGGTTGGCTCTACAGCCCGTTGGCGTACCGTTCGCAGGATGAGCCGTACACCGTGTACGGGTTGGTCGCGAAAGGCATGGAGCTGGCAGATGACCATTCATGGCTGCGTTTCTACCTCAATCCCAAGGCGCGTTTTGCCGATGGCACGCCCATCACCGCGCAGGACGTGGCCTACACCTTCAAGCTGTTCACCACCGAAGGGAGCCTGGCGTATCGCCAAAGCTTTGCCGATGTGGACCAGGTGCTGGTGGAATCGCCGACCCAAGTGCGGTTCACCTTCAAAAGCGCCGACAATCGCACCTTGCCCCTGGACCTCGCTTCACTGCCGGTGCTGCCGGAACATTGGTGGCAGGGGCGCAATTTCGCCAACGGTGGCGGCTTTGAACCGCCGGTGGGCAGCGGCCCGTACCGTATCAGCAGCGTGGACAACGGCCGCAGTGTCACCTTCGAGCGGGTCAAGGACTGGTGGGGGCGAGACCTGCCGGTGACGCAGGGGCAGTACAACTTCGACACCCTGCGGCTTGAATTTTTTGCCGACGGCGACGTGTCGCGCCAGATCCTGCAAGCCCAGGGTTACGACTTCAATCGCGAATTTTCCGCCACCAGTTATTCGGTGGGCTACGACGGCGAGGCTTTGCGCGACGGTCGTCTGCAACGTGAACAACTGGCACCGAATGCCGTGCAGGGCACCCAGGGTTTTGTGTTCAACCTGCAAAAACCGCAGTTCCAGGACCGCCGCGTGCGCGAGGCGCTGAGCCTGTTGTGGGATTTCGACTGGAGCAACCGGCAGATGATGCACAGCCTGTACCTGCGCCAGCGCAGCTTCTTTTCCCGCAGCGCATTGGCGGCCACCCAGCTGCCGGATGCCCAGGAGCTGGCCATTCTGGAACCCTGGCGCGGGCAAGTGCCGGAGGAGGTGTTCACCCAGGTCTACCAGCCGCCGCGCACCGATGGCAGCGGGCGCATTCGGCCGCAGCAGGCGCAAGCGCTGAAGTTACTGGCCGAGGCGGGCTGGACCCCGCGCGGCGACCAGTTGGTTAACGCCGAGGGCACGCCGTTGCAGTTCACCTTCCTGAATGCCCAGAAAGGCTTCGAGCGTTTGCTGCTGCCCTACAAACGCAACCTGGCGCAGATCGGCATCGGCTTCACGATCCGCATGATCGACTCGGCCCAATACGCCAACCGCGTGCGCGCACGGGACTACGACATGATCGTCAACGGCTACCCGGTCAGCCCATCGCCGGGCCGCGAGCTGACCAACTACTTCGGTTCCGAGAGTGCCGATGACCCTGGCTCCAACAATTACATGGCACTGCGCAACTCGGCGGTGGACGCCTTGATCGATGGCCTTGTCCGCGCCAACGACCGCCCGACCATGGTGCGCTACGCCCATGCCCTCGACCGCGTGTTGCAGTGGGGCTTCTACTGGATTCCCAACTATTACCCGCCGGGCTCGTCCTCGCTGTGGTGGAACCGTTTTGGTCGGCCCCGCACAGCGCCGCTCAATGACGTGGGCATCGACACCTGGTGGGAAGTGAGCCCGACACCGCTGACCACCGCACAGATGCGTCAACTGACTGAGGCTTCCCAACATGCTGGCCTATAGCGCGCGCCGTTTATTGCTGATCGTGCCGACGCTGGTGTGCATCCTGCTGGTCAACTTTTTTATCGTGCAAGCCGCCCCGGGTGGCCCGGTTGAGCAAGCCATCGCGCGCTTGCAAGGCATCGGCAGCCAAGCGTCGGTGGCCGGCACACGGGTGGAAACCGGCAGCACTGAATCGCGCACAACTCGTGGCCTGGACCCGGCGCTGGTGGCCGATATCGAGCGCCAATACGGCTTCGACAAGCCCCTTGGCGCGCGGCTGTGGTTGATGCTCAGCAGCTACGCGCGGCTGGATTTTGGCGATAGCTTCTTTCGCGGCGCCAAGGTCACCGACCTGATCCTGCAAAAACTGCCGGTGACTTTGTCCCTGGGCTTCTGGGCCACGCTGATCAGTTACCTGGTGTCGATCCCGCTGGGCATCCGCAAGGCCGTGCGCCATGGCAGCCGCTTCGATGTGTGGAGCAGTGCGGCGGTCATTATCGGCCACGCCATGCCGGCGTTCCTGTTCGCCTTGCTGCTGATCGTGGTATTCGGCGGCGGTAGCCTGTTGAACTGGTTTCCGGTGCGCGGCCTGGTCTCGGAGAACTTTGCCAGCCTGTCATGGGCGGGCAAGGTCGTGGACTACTTCTGGCACCTTGTCTTGCCGGTATCGGCGCTGGTGATTGGCGGCTTTGCCACACTGACCATCCTCACCAAAAACAGCTTCCTCGACGAGATCAGCCGCCAGTACGTAGTGACCGCGCGGGCCAAGGGCTTCAGCGAAAAACAGGTGCTGTACAAACACGTGTTTCGCAACGCCATGCTGCTGATCGTGGTTGGCCTGCCCCAGGCGCTCACCGCGATGTTGTTCGGCGGCTCGTTGCTGATTGAAGTGATTTTCTCCCTCGACGGCCTCGGTCGCCTGAGCTACGAAGCGGCAGTGGCACGGGACTATCCCGTGGTCTTTGGCACGCTGTTTATCTTTACCCTGGTCGGGTTGGTCATCAAGTTGCTGGGCGACCTGTGCTACCGCCTGCTGGACCCCCGGCTGGATTTTTCCGCGAGGTCGCATTGATGCCGGTTTTTACTCCGATTACTCGTCGCCGCTGGCTGCACTTCAAGCGCAATCGCCGCGGCTGGTGGTCGCTGTGGATGTTCCTGGCGCTGTTCGCCGTATGTCTGGGTGCCGAACTGCTGGCCAACGACAAGCCACTGGTGATGGCGTACCAGGGCTCACTGTATTTCCCGGCCTTCGAGCGCTACACCGAGCAGGATTTCGGCGGCACGTTGCCGTTTCAGCCGGATTACCGTGACCCTTACGTGCATGAACTGATTGAAGGGCAGGGCGGCTGGATGCTGTTTGCGCCTATTCCGTTCAGCTACGACACGGTCAACTACGACCTCACGACCCCTTCGCCGGCGCGGCCCAGCGCGAGCAACTGGCTGGGCACCGATGATCAAGCCCGGGATGTATTGGCGCGGGTGATTTTCGGCACCCGGGTATCGCTGTTATTTGCCTTGGCGCTGACCGTGGTGAGCACTTTGATCGGGGTCGCCGCCGGCGCGCTGCAAGGCTATTACGCCGGTTGGGTCGACCTGTTGGGGCAGCGCCTGATCGAGATCTGGTCGGGGCTACCGGTCCTGTACTTGCTGATCATCTTGTCCGGATTTGTCGAACCGGGTTTCTGGTGGCTGCTGGGGATCATGGCGCTGTTTTCCTGGTTGACCCTGGTGGATGTGGTGCGCGCCGAGTTCCTGCGCGGGCGCAACCTGGAGTACGTGAAGGCCGCGCGGGCCCTGGGTGTGGGCGATGTTCAGGTGATGTTGCGGCACATTCTGCCCAACGCGCTGACTGCCACCTTGACCTACTTGCCGTTCATTTTGACCGGGGCCATTTCGACCCTCACCGCCCTGGATTTTCTTGGCTTCGGCATGCCCACGGGCAGTGCGTCCCTGGGTGAGTTGATCGGCCAGGGAAAAAACAACCTGCAAGCCCCGTGGCTGGCGCTGACCGCGTTTTTTGCGTTGGCGTTGATCCTGTCCCTGTTGGTGTTTATCGGCGAAGCCTGCCGCGACGCCTTCGACCCCCGATCCTGATAAGCGAGCTGTGCCGTGACTGACGCGTTGATTGAAATTCGTAACCTGAAAGTGGCGTTCGACGGGCACAAAGCGGTGCGTGGCATCGACCTGGATATTCACCCGGGCGAGTGCCTGGCGCTGGTGGGCGAGTCGGGCTCCGGCAAATCGGTGACCGCCCACTCGATCCTGCAATTGCTGCCGCCCCACACCACGCGTACCCAGGGCAGTATTCGCTACCAGGGCGAAGAGCTGCTCGGCGCGCGGCCGGAGCGTTTAAGGCAGATTCGCGGCGATCGCATCGCGATGATCTTTCAGGAGCCGATGACCTCGCTCAACCCGCTGTACAGCGTCGAACGGCAGCTGTCCGAAACCCTGCTGCTGCACAAAGGCCTGGGCGGTGCGGCGGCGCGTGAGCGCGTGTTGGAGTTGCTCGAACTGGTGGGCATCCAGCACCCGCGCCAGCGCCTTGCGGCGTACCCGCATCAGCTATCCGGCGGGCAGCGCCAGCGGGTGATGATCGCCATGGCGCTGGCTTGCGAACCGCTGCTGCTGATTGCCGACGAGCCCACCACGGCCCTGGACGTGACCGTGCAACGACGCATTCTTGCGCTGCTCAAAGACCTGCAGCAACGCCTGGGCATGGCGCTGCTGTTGATCAGCCACGACCTCAACGTGGTGCGCAGCATCGCCCAGCGCGTGGCGGTGATGCGCGCCGGCCAGATCGTCGAACAGGCCGACTGCCAGGCACTGTTTGCCGCGCCGCAGCACGCCTACAGCCGGCAGTTGCTCGAGGCCGAGCCCGAGGGCAGGGCGGTGGTACGTGAGACGGCGGACAACCTGCTGGAAGTGGACAACCTCAAGGTCTGGTTCCCGCAAGGCGGCCTGCTGCGGCGCAAACCGCCGATCAAGGCGGTGGACGGCATCGACCTGCGCCTGCAACGTGGCAAAACCTTGGGCATTGTTGGCGAATCCGGCTCGGGCAAATCCACCCTTGGCCAGGCGATCCTGCGGTTGATCGACGCCCAAGGCAGCATTCGCTTCCAGGGCCAGGCCCTCGACGCACTCAAAGGCAAGGCCCTGCGTCCCTGGCGGCGCAAACTACAGGTGGTGTTTCAAGACCCGTTCGGCAGCCTCAGTCCGCGCATGAGCGTGCAGCAAATCATCGAAGAAGGCCTGCGCGTACACACGGACCTCAATGCTTGCGCGCGCGAAGCTCAAGTGATTGCCGTGTTGCGCGACGTCGGACTCGACCCCGATACGCGCCATCGCTTCCCCCACGAATTCTCCGGCGGCCAGCGCCAACGCATCGCAATCGCCCGCGCACTGGTGATCAAGCCGGATTTGATATTGCTCGACGAACCCACCTCAGCTCTCGACCGCACTGTGCAAAAGCAGGTGGTGAGTTTGCTGCGCAGGTTGCAGGAGGAGCATGGGCTGACCTACTTGTTTATCAGCCACGACCTGGCGGTGGTAAGGGCGTTGGCTCACGACTTGATCGTGGTGAAGGATGGCGTGGTCGTGGAGGCGGGGAGTACCGAGCAATTGTTCGACGCACCGGAGCATGCCTATACGCGGGATTTGCTGGTAGCGTCGTCGTTGAGGAATCGCGAGTAGTACAGCCTAGTGGGCGCTGATCTCACGCTTTACCGTCTGCTGTGCTTCTGCCAACAACCAGTCCCGGAACGTCGTCAGTTTGGGCAGGCTGGCGCACTCAGGCCGATAAATGACGTAGTAGGCCAGCTCCGAGTGTTCGGCGTGATGGCGGTCGGGTCTTTTTCGTCGGGTGGGCTGCTGTCGGCTTATGGCTGGAACACAGTGCTGTGGGTTTCGCTTTTACCGCTGGTGTTGGCTGTCGTCGCGCTGGCACTGACTGTCCCCAAGTACATGGCCGGTCGGTTTGATCTGAAAGGGCAAGGTGCGTTAGCCACTCGAGCGCATTTCCTGCTCAAACAAATCCCGGGCGCTATACGTTATTTAACAAGTGGGCGATGTCAGATGTTCATAAGCAGTTCACGGGCCCGATTTTACTGAATCAGTGATCTCGAAATTAGCGCGACTGTTCATCGATGAATGTTCACGGACCTAGTTTTCCCCGCCATCCTTAGCCCCGTCGCCCGGCCTGTGACGGTCCCAGTCCAGAGGCTAAGCCCTTAATGCTGGAGTTCGGAAGGTGAGTTTGCCGGATGCTTACGAAAAGCGTGTGGCACAGATAGGAGAAAAAATCTGAGAAAATGGATGGTAAGGAGATCCCGCTTTTTCTTTGTCCCTCAAATATAACAACTCCGTTTTATTTTTTGTTTTATAGGGTTGACATTCGGAAATCATACAGAATTGTGATGTGCATCAGGGAAAATGGCTGATTTCTTTGGTTTCCGTTAGGTTTGTTTTTCAAGTGGCGTCTTTTGAACCCGTCGCAGCGACGACTTAAATGAAGCCGGTCAGCCTGTCATTTTTAGGGCTTTTTCGTGACCCTATCCGGGAGCTCGCAAGGGCAGAAAATAGGCTTGCTGAAAACCCTGTGGCAGATAAGCTGGTGTTGGACGTTCGCAAATCATCGCAGCGGGAGATGCTCCCGCTGCGTCACGGACGTCAAGGACGGGGAGTTGCGGGAGGAAGTGCTGCTATGTATTGCAGGGCTTCCAAATTCATGCTCAGACCGAGTATGAAACAGGATCGCCATCCGTTGAGGGAGCGGTCGGATGCCTCCTCAACCCTCTGCCAGCGCTGCAGGACCCTGATCACAGCATTGATGTCGGTCGGGTCATCAAAATAAGCGTAAGGGTCGAGAAGTATTGAACCCCATAGGTCGCGGATTTCTCTGTGAAAACCTGCTGGCACGATAATGTTGTCGATGTGCCACTTTGCAGTTACCAGCTCAGCGCCCGTGACATCATAAGGGATAGCATTGACCTCTGGTGCCTTCCAAGGAGGTGAGATCACGATGAGCATGATTCTGCGCTCTGCAAAGGCATCGAAATAAGGGTGAATAGGGCGTTCGCCGTCAAGCGCACCTTTGGTGAGGTTGCCTCTCTTCGTGTTGCAGTTGAAGCAAGCAGGCACCAGATTCTTTGAGTAGAAAGAAAACTCCGCATAAAAGCTTTTTGGCAGGTAATGATCGAGGGTGCCAACACCTCGCCCCCCGCACACCGGACAGGCGCCCGCCAGCGAATATCTTAATTGCTCTATAAAACCCAACGCCAAGGGTGGGCTTGTGTAGAGATGTTGCAAATGGGCTTTCTTATCCTCAAATTGCTGATCAACATCAACCAGCCACGGATTACCACAGCCTCGATCGTATTCCGCAAACCGTTCTCTCATAGCTGGCATGTGCGCCACGATGGCTTGCGCATTATCGGATTTTGAAGCCTCAAGAAGCTGCAAGTTTTCAATGTCATCTACGACGGGTAGCGGGATCTTACGCATTTTCGCTATCCATTTTTTTATGAAGCAGCATCAACGCTTCAGTACTTAGCTCACCCGAATACTTTTGCAAGGCCTCGGTAAATGTGCTGCTCTGATTTTTGGCATGAACGACGAGCTCCTCATAAAGGTGCATGGGAAGATCGTCGCCAAACACTTCATTAGAAATGGACGCAACGTTTGCCCCCAGGGTTTGGAGGCGAGGGTGGCTCACCTTTATTAACCCCTCTGACTCCCACATGACATGCACCTGAGCGCTTTGGACTTCGCGAACTACGAATGGCGAATGGGTCGCTATAATTGCTATGGACTGTGTTGCTTCTAGGATTTTATTGAGCGTTCGCATGAACCTTGAAATAAGGTTCGGATGCAAGAAGTTTTCAGGCTCATCAATGATAAACGCGGAAGAAGGGCCAGCGTTTGCAAGCGCTATCAGGCAAAAATTAATGAATGACTGCTGTCCCAAACTCAGGGGTCGTTCGCTGCCTCGCTCGTCGACAAACTTAATTGGACGGGAGTGATCAATCTGTGCGATCTGTTTCAGCTGGCTGAATTCTCCACCCCTCATCCAATCTTCAAAATCGGCGTGACCGTCTCGTTTGTTAGAGTTGGGCTCGTTATTGTTCGGGTGGTCGATCGGAATGTATAGCTGAAGATTTGGGAATTCAGCGGCGAGGACTTCTCGAAAAATGTCCAATGATTTATACATGGGGCCAAGACTGCGGGCGACATCGACCAGCAGTTGTGTCATAGGCACTGAGTCATATTTTTTGGGCGTAGCGGGGTTAAACGTGAATATCCGGGCTCTACCCATGCCTGCTTCTGAAGCAGGTGTAAACTGGCGGCGTGATGAGGTGTGAATGAAGGCCAGAACCTGATTAAGATCTGGGCGATTGGTGATCTCTACGCTCTTATTTTTTGTATCCGCCAAGCCGCGCGCCAGCTTTGCAAGCGATGCAGTTTTACCTGATCCGTTTTGGCCGATTATGACTGAAATTCGTCCTCTGAAGAAGTTTGACTTGTCGAATAGAAAGTTGAACGTAACGTTCGGCCCTTTTCCTATTAAAGCGGCGCTGAAGGTCTGGCGGGCATCCGCTACTTTGATGCTCAATCCTTGGATAATTCTCTTTGCCCGACGGAAGGCGAAATAAGCTTCGCTTGATCTGATAAAGCCCAAAGAAAATTCGGAAGAAGAGGTGAAACCGCGCCAGGATACATGGAACCCAGTTGCCACAGCGATGTCTTGAGCGGCTGTTAATAGCTCTCGTGCCCGCTTGGCTCCGAAGATGTTGTGCAGAAGATTGTAAGATTTGCTGTCGGAAAGTAAAGTTCTGAACGGTACTTTGAGCGAGCGGGCATCAATAGGCTCATGACTTTGTAATACGCTGTTGAAAAACTCATTCAGGTTGTTGTTTCCTTGGATGGCGCAGTGCCCATTGAAACTCTCGTATGCGCCGTCATATGTCCTGAAGTAGATTGCGCACCCCATTCCAAACTTTGTGTCTTTTCGATTGCTCAGCTTAGGTGTGATGACGATATCGTGTGAGTTTTTGTTAAAGTTGGGATAAGGGTCATGGTAGAAAAAAACTGTGACGGGTTCCGTCGGAGATGCCTTTTTTGTCTTCATTGAATTGGGTATCATTCGGGCAATAGAGTGTTTTGGAGACGCCGCTATCTATTAGCAGGGCTTAGTTATGCTGTGGCGAAATGATATCACGAAAATTGATGCCTCTACTGCACAGATAGCTCAGGCCAATCGTTACTGATCGACCACCGGCTCAGCGTGAGGAGGTGGATGTAATGGAGTTGAACCATTCCAAAGTCGATGCCGGATGCGGCTAATTGGTTAATCTAATCCGGGAGGCTCTTGCGGGTTAGATAGCGAGACAAAGCGGCCTGTGGCTCGGCACCAGGCGATCGTTGTGCCTGACTAGCTCTCGCCACTTTGGTGAATCCACGTTGCGTATGCCGATATCAACGTTTCGGGCAGGCTGGGTAGATTCCGCTCGGCCTGTGCGATCTCCGGAGCACTTTTGATGCATTCAGCTAGCCAGGTGATTAGCCGAAGGCGTGAGGTAGGGCATCGCATTACTTGACTTTCCAGAGCGTCGGCCAAACTACCCGAGCAAAAGAAGATCAACGTCTGCTTGGCTTGATCAAACACGCTTGGCTAGAAAGCGGAGGTGTATACGGCTACCGCAAAATTCACGATGACCTACGTGAACTGGGAAAGGCATGCGGGCGAAATCGAGTCGGGCGCTTGATGCAGGCGGAGGGGCAGCTTCGATATGGCTGTAGCCCTGGTCGAGCACCAGACTTGCAGCTTCGCGCTTGAACTCGGGCGTAAAGGAACGACGTTGCTTGGTCATCGGACACCTCTCTATGGCGAGCATTCTCGCCTAAATGGGTGTCCGGTTTCATTAGACCACTACAATGAGCCCACACCTGATTTTCTAGGCCCGTAGCTAAGAGAAGCTAGATAACTGTTTTGCAGAGCCGTCCTCTCTCTCCCGATTTTCTTAATTTTAATCAGCTTCTGCTCCTTCCACTCAACAACCTTGGTTCAGCTATTTCCCGCTTTATTCCGAGCAAAAATATCAGCAACGCAGCCAGCAGAAGTACGCTAGTGATCCAGTGCAGTTGTGAAACATCAATTCCACGCGCGATAGCGGCACCGCCGATGGCTGCTCCAGTCGCAAAGCCGATGTAAATGACGGAATGATTCAGTGCAATTAGAAGGGCGCTATTTTGCGGCGCCAGGTTGATCAAGCGTGCCTGTTGAGGAGCGAAGGTCGCCCAACCGGTGATCGACCATATGGCTAATGCACATGCGGTAGTTAACGTAGAAGTCGCACTTATCTGCATCATGGCTTGATTGATGGCTGCGATAGCCAAGCAAAATGCGAGAGGTGTTGTTACGCCAAAACGGTCGAGAAGACGACCGCCCAACTGGCTACCGATCAGCCCTCCGACACCGTATACGAAGAACAAAAAAATCACTGTCTGAGGATCATGACGCTCTGCAAGCATGGCGCCCAAATACGTGTAGCTAGTCAGGTTTGCGGTGTTCCAAAGCAAGCTGGGCAGCAAGGCCAGCAGAACCGTTGGCCGTATAAGGGGCGCAAATCGTGCTGCGTAAGTCAGCCGACTCGTATTCAGGTGTGATTGGTTTGCAAACGTACGACATGAAAGTGCAAATACAGCCCCCCCCGAGAGGGTCGCCACGAGCCAGAATGTAGCTCTCCAGCCAATCGCGTGGCCAATGGCCGCGCCGATTGGAACGCCAAAAACCGCGGCCGCAGTCAATCCCAATGCAACGGCGGACAGGGCCGCACCCTTGCGATTGGCTGGCGCAAGAGCGGTGGCCAGGGCATAGGCGGTTGAGGTGTACAGCGCTGCTGCGATGCCTGCAATGGCACGGGCGACCATCAGCAGTTCATAGGATTGAGCCAGGGCACAAAGGAAATTGCCGACAGCGAACATGGCCAGTGCTGAGATACACACACGCCGTTGGTTCAGTGTTGCAGTCATTGGCACTATCAATGGCGCGGCCAAGGCGTAAGTGAGGGCGTATGCGGTGACTGTAAGGCCCGCTGACTCAAGGCTGGTGCTCAGGTCTTGTGCCATGAGTGACAATACGCCGGAGACTACAAAGACGTCTGTTCCTATGGCGAAGGTGCCCAATGCAAGCAGCCAGATGACAGGGTTCAGTGCTGTGGTGGGTGCTTTACTCATCAATCATTCATCACTCTTTGCGCGTTCAACCCTCATGCAAATGTTTCGTCGAGCCAATCAAAAATAGTCTGATGAACGCGACTCATCGCCCCCATATGGCAATGCTCCCCGGCACCTTCGGAGGTCAGCAGTAGAGCCAGATGTTTTGGGCAGGTTAATACCGCATACACCTGCTCGGGTTGCCCTTTTAAAAACTGATCGTTTTCGGCGTCCAATACCAAGGTGGCAGCCTTGATCAAGTGAGCGCAGTCTTTCAGCGTGTACTGTCTGGTCATGCGGATAAACTCGGCGCCGGAGGTAACGCCAAACGTCCATTTGCCGTTATCAAGTG
The DNA here is from genome assembly GCF_013386245.1 of Pseudomonas sp. 21615526. NCBI lineage: Bacteria > Pseudomonadati > Pseudomonadota > Gammaproteobacteria > Pseudomonadales > Pseudomonadaceae > Pseudomonas > Pseudomonas sp. 21615526. The sequence goes on from NZ_JACAOM010000014.1 coordinate 56,961, forward strand.
CCCATCGCTTGCCCGTGTTCAGGCGTCTGGCCAGGTTCAGCAACGGTTCCGCGAGGCTGTCCTGCTTGTTCGAGATCCATGTGGTCAGGAAAGAAGGGAGTGCGTTTCTAAACGCAAAATTAAAATCATAAAGCCCGTCATCCAGGATGATTGCAGCGACGCGATGCTCATACGCTGCAGCACGCGCGACCAGGTAGCCGCCAAGGCTGTATCCGAACAATGCGATCTTGTCGGCGAGCACTTCCGCACGCGTCAATGCAAAATCGATGACAGGCGTAATCACCGCCTCCCAGTCGTGCCGAAAGGGAATTCGCTGATCGCGAATAACCGATCCCTGGCCTGGGCCGTCAAACGCCAACACGTTATACCCACGTAACAGCGCCGCTGCGGCGATTGCGTAATAGGACTCTTCCTGAGTGGAGTCAAAGCCGTTGTTATAGATGATTGTGGGTTTGGGACTGCCCGAATGATCAGCCAGGAAAAGGTACCCCGGAAGGGTCGTTCCCTCATAAGGGATGGATACTATTTCGAAGGGGGTATCCAGAAGCTGTGCTGCCGAAATGAATGCCTCACGCGAGGCGTTACTGATTCGCGCAACGTCTTTATCCGTTTCAGGGTTGGCGCGTTTGAAAAACTCGGCCGTCCTGTAGTAATTAGCCGCTCTGAAAAAAGCTTCACGGGCGCTGACTCGGTGGCCACGCGCCAGAGAATGCTCTGCCAATCCCGCAACACGGTCCGCGGTGGCTTCCCACTCCCGTAGCCATGCTTCTTCGTTTCCTTCTGGAATGGCTTTAGCTGTCATAAGTACTTCGCCCAAATCAGCACCGCTGTAGCCAGCAAAACCGGCGGTTCTGAGGGTTTCGAAAGAAAAAGACTCATTTTTGAAAAGGAATTTCATGGCAGACACCCCGGCGCAGAAAATGGAATCGTATTCTCAGTGATGGAGCAAATGCAACGTTAATGTTCGATCGATAAATAAAGCGGATGAGTATTTGATTGAATCATAGACGTACATTCGGGAGTGCCGGCTCGATTACAGGGTTTCGATCATTTTGGCTTTACTAAAGGCATCCCGAGTGGAATGGCGCGCTTTGCCACGTCATCTGATCAAAGCAATTCGCTTAGAAATTCGATGAACGCATTGACTCTTCTAGAGCCTCGATAATTGGGCAGATAAAGCGCTGAGATGGCCGAGCTCGCGCTATTGGGGTTGACCACAAAAGATTCAAACAAGGACGTCAGCCTTCCGCTTTCGATATCTTCGCTGACGAGCCAGTCAGGCAACAGTGCCACGCCACCGCCTGCCAGTGCGACTTCGCGCAAGACTTCGGCATTGTTACTTTTGAACCGGCCATCAACCGATACGCGGACCTCCCCACTGTCTTCCTGAAAGGTCCAGACCTGCTGCTGAGGGCCATAGCTGAAGCGCATACAGTCATGTTGCAACAGGTCGGTTGGCTGCTTTGGAAAGCCGCGTACGTCCAGGTATTCGGGGCTGGCGACTACTTTTCGGCGAAACGTACCTATGGCGCGGCTGACCACTCCGTCCATGGTTGCTGCTGTTCCCAGTCTGATAGAAAGATCGATACGCTCACCGAGCAAATCGACGATGTCATCCGACAAGGTCATATCTAATTCAAGGTCTGGATAGCGCTGTAGAAATGCACCGATATGAGGGCTGATCAATCGTCGTCCAAACGCGACAGGCACTGAAATACGTAATTGCCCGGTAGGTGCATCACCCCGATCCGTGACCGACGCATCAGCGTCAGCCATGGCACTCAGAATTTCCCGAGCCTTCAAATAATATGCGGAGCCCGCGTCAGACAAGGTGACTTGACGGGTTGAGCGATTGAGCAATACAGCGCCTAGTTCGGCTTCCAGCCCATCGATCATTCGCGTTACCGAAGAGGTTGCCAGGCCCAATTGTCTGGCCGCAGATGAAAAGCCCTTGGAGTCGACGGTCTGCACGAACATCTTCAGGGCCAGCAGCTTGTCCATAACACTCCTTAAACGATATCAGCGCGTCTGTTGGTGCAGTTGATAGCGATCAGAGATTCTTCTCTGACCGCGCATGTCGAGATCCGCAGGGTGCTTTGCGCATTGCGCAAGATTGTGTTGCAGATCGCACCGATTCTCCTGTTGAGACAGCGCCGCTACCTTGCACGCCTGAAACCTATTCATGCGCGGCGTAGCCCGCTTATCTACAGGAAAGCCTATGAAACTTTTCGACCCCATTACAATTGGCACTCACACTCTCAAGCATCGTATCGCGATGGCTCCCCTGACGCGCTCGCGTGCCGGTCAACCAGGTAACGTGCCGACGCAGTTGAATGTCGAGTATTACCGTCAACGTGCAAGCGCCGCGCTAATCATCACAGAGGCTTCTCAAATTTCACAGCAGGGTCAAGGTTACGCCTGGACTCCAGGTATCTACACGCCCGAGCAAGTTGCTGGATGGAAGGCCGTCAGCGATGCCGTTCATGCCGAAGGCGGTACGATATTCTTGCAGCTTTGGCACGTGGGTCGTATCTCCCATCCCAGTTTTCAACCCAACGGTGGATTGCCGGTCGGGCCGAGTGCTTTGAGTGTAGAGGGCGGCAAGACATTCATTATTGATGAAGAAGGCAATGGCGTCTGGGGTGACGTTCCAGTACCACAGGCCCTGACAATCGAGGGTATCCAGTCAATTATTCAGGACTACCGTGTTGCCGCGCGTAATGCTGTACTGGCGGGTATGGATGGCGTAGAAATCCATTCTGGCAATGGGTATCTGCTAGACCAGTTCATCGATTCCAACAGCAATAAGCGTGATGATATTTACGGAGGGAGTATTGAGAATCGTGCTCGACTTTTGCTCGAAGTCACTCAGGCAGTGATTGAGGAAGTGGGGGCTCACCGTGTCGCGGTACGCCTGACGCCCATGGGGCGTTTCATGGGCATGGGAGATGCGACACCAGAAGCGACATTCGGTTATGTGGTGACGCAGCTCAACACGATGAATCTGGCTTATCTGCACCTGGTCGAACCGGTCATTGTGGGCATCGAGCGAGATGAAAACTTCGATCCGCGCTGGGACACGATCATCAAGCAGCTTCGTGAGAGTTACAGCGGTGTGCTGATGCTCGCCGGTGGGTACGATCAAAAGACTGCCGAGGCTGCACTCGAAAGTGGGCGAGGGGACATCATTGCATTCGGGCGTAACTTCCTCGCCAACCCCGATCTCCCAGCGCGTTTCAAGGCAAACCAGCATTTGAATCCGGCTGATGGCGCCACGTTCTTTGGTGGCGATGCGACGGGTTACACCGATTACCCCGCTCTGGCAGATCATGCCTGAACTGGCGCGTGAACGTTGAACCCCATCGGTAGAGAGCCTGGCCATTCATAGCCAGTGCATTCTTTTGTTTTGTATGATGCCTCAATCAGCTCGAGCGAGGCGTTATGCAAGACTCAAAAAAGGTCAACAACAAGGCCTCCGGCAAGGTGGCGCAGACAGCCGCGGTGGTCAAATCGACCGCACGGCGTTTGTCGCCCGAAGTCAGAGAACAGCAAATCGTGCAGAAGGCGATAGAGCATTTTGCGACGTGCGGATTTTCGGGCAGTACGCGCGAACTGGCGCGCCAACTTGACGTCACCCAACCGCTGCTCTACCGATACTTCCCCAGCAAAGAAGCACTGATTGACCGCGTATACGATGAGGTCTATCAGTGGGATGACGCTTGGGAGTCCATCATAAAAGACCGCTCGGAAGGTCTTCAGTCTCGCTTGGTGCGTTTCTATACCGCTTATGCCCAGGTGATCCTGCGACGAGAATGGATTCGTATCTTCGTGTTTGCCGGTTTGACTCGCGAAGGTATCAATGATCGCTATCTGGCCAAATTGCGCGAGCGGGTCTTCATTCCCGTTATCGCGGAAATTCGCCACGCGCATGGTCTGGCGCCGTCAGCGAGTGCGACGATCAGTGAAAGCGAACTCGAACTGATCTGGAGTTTGCACGCCAGTATTTTTTACGTGGGCGTTCGAAAGTGGATCTACGATCTTCCCGTGACTGAGGACATAGACGTGCTGATCAAGCAAATGGTCGACGCGTTCCTCAACGGCAGCCCTCACACCCTGCAACAACTGGATAGCGACGCGCTCGACATCCACTCTTGAGTTGAACAGCGATGCCGCCCCTGTGCGGCGTTGAACACTGCTTTTAGACGTCTGCATTACTGGCTGTCATTACTTTCCTTGGCGATTTGCGCAAAGGGTGATGGATGGCGCGCCCCCCGCTTTCGCGCTAAGAAAACTCCCTGATACCCGCCTGATAAGCCTTCCGAATCGGCGGCACGCAGCATTGCGCGCACAAAAATATGCCCCCCAACCTATTTACTTCAAATTCGTGAAGCTCTATTGTTTATCAAGTGATAAATAAACACAAAACGTTGGAGGCATCATGCAAGTCTTGAAGCTCGCTCACTATTCAATACGCTCGTTCGATCTGGAAAAATCGAGCCGATTTTATGAAAAAGTGCTTGGGTTTACTCCCGGCTACCGGCCGCCGTTCGATTTTCCCGGCGTCTGGCTGTACATGGGCGGCGACGAGAAGGATTACGGCACGGTTCACATTATCGGGATTGATCCGAATAACCCCGAAGGCCTCAAGCAATACCTGGGTGATAAAGAAATCCCGCAGACCGGCACCGGTACCGTCGACCATATTGCGTTTCTGGTCACCGGCCTGGTCGATTTCTGGAGCGTTTTCAAAGCCGAAGGGGTTGCTTGGCGTGACCGCACCGTTCCCAGTCTTGGCCTTCATCAGGTGTTTATCGAAGACCCTTCAGGCGTGACCATCGAGCTCAATTTTCCGGCATCGGAAATTCAAGCGGTCGGTTCTTATGCAGACCATGTGGCGGCCATGGGAGGAGAGCGGTCATGACTCATTCTTCGAACAAGCGCCGGGCTATTGTTGTGGGTGGTTCTCTGGGAGGGCTGTTTGCAGCGAATATGCTATTGCGCAAAGGTTGGGATGTAGAGGTCTTCGAGCGCGTGCCGGATGAGCTTGCCGGACGTGGCGCCGGCATCGTGACGCACCCTGAGTTGTACGAGGCGATGGCAGTGGCGGGTATTCCTCTCGACACCTCCATCGGTATCGATGTGCATTCACGCGTTACCCTGGCGCAGGGCGGTAGCGTCGTACTTGAGACGGCACACCCGCAGACTTTGACCGCGTGGGGGAAGATGTACCAGGTGCTTCGCGCGGCTTTTCCAGATTCTCAGTACCGCTGCGGTGGCAATGTAATCTCGGTCGAAAGTACTCCGACGCACGCCAGTGTCACGTTGGCCGACGGGACAACCCACCAGGCCGATCTCATTATCGCCGCGGATGGATTTCGCTCGACCATTCGCCAGCATTTTTTACCAGACGTGCACCTGCAATATGCCGGGTATGTTGCCTGGCGCGGACTGGTTGATGAAAGTGCGCTCTGCGACGCCACTCACACGGCGCTTTTCGACAAGTTTGCATTTTGTTTGCCGCCTCAAGAGCAAATTCTGGGCTACCCCGTAGCCGGGCATTCCAATAGTACGGCTGCAGGCCAGCGTCGCTACAACTTTGTGTGGTATCGCGCGTGCGACGACGATGCCTTGCGCGACTTATTGAGGGATGAAAGCGGTAAACAATTTGAAGGCGGAATTCCTCCCGGGCTGATACGCGGTGACGTGCTTGATGCTATGTACAAGGCAGCCGATACCTTACTGGCTCCCCAGTTTGCCGAAGTCGTAAGAAAGGCGTCTCAACCGCTGTTTCAGCCGATTTACGATCTTGAAGTTCCGAAGATGAACTTCGGCCGTATTGCTTTAATCGGTGACGCCGCGTTTGTAGTGCGTCCTCACTGCGGCATGGGTGTTACCAAGGCTGCCGGCGATGCTTTGGCCATTGTGGAAGCACTGGAGCGTCATGCATCTGTTGAGCTCGCATTGGCAGACTTCAGCGAACAGCGCTGCCAATTCGGGACGTCGATTGTTCAGCATGCGCGGCACTTGGGGGCCTATATGCAAGCGCAACTGAAAAACGAAGAAGAGCGCGAAATGGCTGAGTTGCATAGGACTCCGGAAGCCGTCATGCGTGAAACTGCCGTGCCTGTGAGCTTTTAATTCGGTCGTAAGCCCTTCTGCAGGAGATTCCTATGCAAGCTCTATATCCGCAAGACGGTGACCCGGCCGTGTCTGCCAATCAGCTGGAAAACGCCATCAGGAGTCCGATACTCGACAGCCCCGACTTTCGTGGGCTGGTCAAACAGCGTCGCAGATTTTCGTGGAGCATGAGCCTTCTCATGTTGACGGTCTATTTTGGATTCATCCTTTCCCTGGCCTTTATGCCCGAACGTTTGGGCACTCCGATTATTGAAGGGCAGCCCATTACCTGGGGCATCCCTGTCGGCTTTGGAATGTTTGCCTTCACCACGCTGCTGGTGGCCATCTATGTATGGCGCACTACGACCTGTTATGACCCGAAAATAAAAAAAATCATCAGGATCTTTCACACATGAAGCGTCTACTCATTGGAGCCACAGCCGTTGTTACTTCAGCGGTGGCACAGGCAGCCGAGCCCTCCATCGCCGCACAACAACATAGTTATTTAGCCATTGGTATGTTTTTAGCGTTCGTTATATTCACGCTATTTATTACGCGATGGGCTGCACGCAAAAACAACAGCGTCGCAGATCACTATGCTGCCGGTGGAAAAATCACCGGGTTCCAGAATGGTTGGGCCATCGCCGGGGACTATATGTCCGCCGCCTCGCTGCTTGGTATATCAGCACTGGTGTTTACCAACGGCTTTGATGGGTTGGTTTATTCAATTGGGTTTCTTGCAAGCTGGCCAATCATCCTGTTTTTGATTGCAGAGCCCTTGCGCAATTTGGGCCGTTATACGCTCGCGGATGTGCTGAGTTATCGGCTGAAGCAACGGCCTATACGCGCTTTTTCGGCATCCAGCTCGATCGTCATTGTTCTTCTGTACCTGGTGTCTCAGTTGGTAGGCGCCGGGAAGCTGGTGGAGCTGTTGTTCGGCTTTGATTACACGGCAGCCGTGCTGCTTGTAGGCACGCTCATGGTGATCTACGTTTTTTTTGGCGGGATGTTGGCCACTACCTGGATTCAGATTATCAAAGCAGTATTGCTGCTGACCGGCTGCGTTTTCATGGCGGTCATGGTCTTGGCCGAATTCGGCTTTAGTTTGAATCAGCTGTTTACTCAAGCAATCCGTGTCCATCCCTCTCATGTGGCAATCATGAGCCCCGGTGGGTTGATAAGTGATCCTGTGTCCGCGATCTCACTGGGCTTGGCACTTGTGTTTGGTACGGCAGGCCTTCCGCATATCCTTATGCGTTTCTTTACCGTAGGCAACGTGAAGGCAGCACGCCAAAGCATTCTTTATGCGACGGGTTTAGTCGGCATCGGCTATGCGCTAATTGTGATCATTGGTTTTGGCACCATCGCATTGGTTGCAGGCAACCCCGACTATCACGATCAGTCAGGCGGAATATTGGGCGGCGTGAATATGGTTGCGATTCATCTGGCACACCATGTCGGCGGCGAGGTGTTTCTTGGCTTCATGTGCGCGGTATCGTTTTCGACGATATTAGCGGTCGTGGCGGGGCTGACCCTTGCCGGCTCATCTGCTGTTTCACATGATCTCTATGCACATGCCTTGCGTCGCGGCGCGGCGAATGATCGTGAAGAGATGCTGGTGTCACGTGTGACCACTATTGTGCTGGGCGTTTTGTCGATTCTTCTGGCCATCGCGTTTGAAAAACAGAACATCGCTTTTATCGTGAGCTTAACGTTCTCCATCGCTGCCAGCTCCAATTTTCCAGTGCTGCTGCTGTCCATTTACTGGAAAGGCCTGACAACACGCGGCGCAGTGGTGGGCGGTTCCTTGGGACTGGTATCTGCAATCACCTTGTGCATTCTCAGCCCTACCGTTTGGGTCAAGATACTGCACCATCCGCAAGCCTGGTTCCCATACGAGTACCCGGCTCTATTTTCCATGTCGATAGCATTCATCGGTATCTTCCTGTTTTCCATCACAGACCGCTCTGCGGGCGCAGCGGGGGAGCGCGACCGATACGCAAACCAATTGGTAGATTCTGAACTGGGGACACCTGCAACGTGGAGCGCGCAGTTGAAGGTTGAGTGAGCATTATGAGAATCCTGCTCGTACGCCTTGCTCCAGGACTCAAGGTCAAGCCGGTTATTGCGCCATCAATCGTCGAAAATGCAGAGGGTACCGGCCGGTAACGCGCTTGAAGGCGCTGCTGAAGGCGCTCTCGGATGTATATCCGAAAGACCGTCCAATGTCCCCGATGGAGGCACGCGTCTCGCGCAGTGCACGCTCTGCGAGTCGCATGCGCCAATGGGTCAGGTAGGTCATTGGGGCGACACCGGCGACCGTTTTGAAGTGTAATGCGAACGTCGCTCGCGACATGGCGGCTGCCTTCGCCAATGCTTCGAGTTGCCAGGGATAGCCGGGATCGCCGTGCATCAATCGAAGCGCCGGCGCAATGCGCTTGTCGGTCACGGCCCTCAACCACCCCGGGTTCAGGGGGGCTTCAGTAACAAAATGAGCGCGCAGGGTCTGGATGAACATCAGGTGGGCAAGCTGTGCCGAGGCAACGCCAGAGCCCGGTGAATTGTCTTCGCGCTCCTGAATAAGTTCATCCATCAACCAGGAAAGTTTTAGCGCTTGACGCGAAGTGCCCCGCACGTGAATGGTTGCCGGGATGGCGTCCAGAAACAGCTGATCGTAGTCAGAGCCAAGTTCCACACCCGCAACGATCACATAGCAGTCATCACCGGACCCGAGTTGCACCGTGGCGCCCACGCGATTCTTGACCACATCACTGAGGTCTACTCGTGGTGCGCAAAGGTCGCTGGCGATGGTGAGCGAGCGAGGCCTCGAAGAGAGAAACACATCACCTTCTTCCAGCAGGATGGGCGTCGCTTCGTCATCGAACGACAACCAGCAGCTGCCGCGAGCCACCCCCCAGAACTTGATCGTGTCCGGCGCTGGAATGGCTATCGCCCAGGCACCGCCTGCCACTAGTCCGCCGGACATGACGGATCGCGCGTTTACGAAATGCAGGAACTCTGAAAGGGGATCGCTGTGCATGCTCAGACGATGACGCAAGTAATGCAGAGGATCAAGCATTAATAATCTGGTTTGACAGCGTTATCTTGCAGGTGTACCGGGGGAGAGCCACCGGACAACACGCCCTTCGCGATGATTGCGGTGGGCCTACTCATTGAACGACTACTCGTCTAAAAGGGCACCCATGACACAGCGCACTTGGTTTATTACTGGCGTCAACAGCGGTTTCGGCCGCGTCATGACAGAGCAACTGCTAGCCCGCGGTGATCGGGTGGCAGGCACCACGCGCAAGATGGAAGCACTGAGCGATCTCAAGGACAAGTATGGCGATCAACTGTGGCTCGCCCACTTGGATATGACGGACACCGTCGGCATCCAACAAGTGGTGAGCAACGCTTTCGGTGCGCTTGGCAAGATCGATGTCATTGTCAGCAATGCAGGCTATGGCTTGTTTGGCGCAGCGGAAGAGTTGAGTGACGAACAGGTCAACCATCAATTGTCGACAAACCTGATTGGTCCAATCATGTTGATTCGCGCGGCCTTGCCTCACTTGCGTGCGCAAGGGGGCGGCCGAATCATCGGCCTTTCGACGTTTGGCGGGCAGACAGTGCTGCCCGGTGGCTCTCTTTATCACGCGAGCAAATGGGGGCTGGAGGGTTTTCTGGATTCTTTGTCCATCGAGCTTGCACCCTTCAAGATCGGCGTCACGATTATTGAACCCGGCAGCGCACGCACCAATTTCCGTTTCGGTGGTGCACAGCTCGGTAAGCCTCTCGCTGCTTACAAGGACACTCCGGCCGGGATGGTGCATATGATGATCAAAGATACCTCGCGCCAGCCTCTCGGAGACCCGGCGAAGATGTCGGAAATAATCCTCGACAGTGTCGATCACGAACCTGCACCGAAACGGATTGTTCTTGGCTCCGACTCTTGGGGCATCCTCTTCAAGTCGTTGACTGATCGGTTGGCGGCGGTTGCGGATCAGAAGGCTCTCGCTTCATCGACGGACATCCCGGCCAGTGCCTGATCATCATGCTTTTTGTGGGCGCTCCATCACCAGCAACGTGGAGGTAGCGCTTGCGTAGATGCGCTCGTCGGGGCCCTTCAAGGTAGCCTCGGCAAACGCCGCCCGCCGGCCGACCGAGATGACACGGCCCTCTGCGCGCAGTGGGCCTGTCTCAGTGGTAATGGGGCGCAAGTATGAAACTTTCAGTTCAAGGGTTGTGTAGGCCTGGGTGGCTGAAAGCTTTGAGTGAACGGCGCACCCGCATGCCGAGTCGAGCAGCGTTGCAGCATATCCGCCGTGGACCGTGCCGATCGGGTTGTAAGCATGCAGGCCGGGCGTGCCTGTAAAGACCGCCCACCCATCACCTGCCTCGACAAACGTGAAGTCGAGCGAATCTCCAATCGGCGGTCGTCCCCCGGCTGAAATCAAAGCCTGGAGGGTTTCAAGTCCGGATAGGCCGGGTGCAACTTCATTGACTAGATTCACTGATATTTCTCCATTTGGGCCGCAGCGTTCTCGCTGGCCGGACGATGCAACGGGATTGAGCGCCTGATGTGTGGCGGCTCCTGTCGTTTAAATTCAATGGGCATTCGCGGACGGCTGCTTCGGCGGCTGCACCTTGTGCATCAACGGCACCAGCAACACCGCGACAACAAAGCACGCCATGATCATCAGGAACGCATCGGCATACGTCAGCGTCTGCGCCTCGCGCCATGTCAGCGCCCATAGTTGATGCAGCGCGAACTGGCCCGCATCCAGGCTGTTTTGCCCAAGTGACTGAGCGTTGCCCGAAAGCTGATCAAGCCAGACATTCATGGTTTCGTTCTGGATGTTCAGGTGCTCGGCCAGCCGCAGGAAATGCAGGTTGGTGCGGTCGTTGAGCACCGTAGCGCAGGCGGCGATACCGATGGCGCCGCCGAGGTTGCGCATCAAGTTGAACAGCCCGGAGGCGAGTTTCAGCCGGTCGGGGGCCAGTGCACCGAGAGTCAGGGTCACCACGGGTGGCACCGTTATTTGCTGGGCAAACCCGCGTATGGCCTGGGGCAGCAGCAGTTCCCTGGCGCCCCAGTCGTGGGTGATGGGGGAGAAGTCCCACATCGACAAAGCGAACAGCGACAGCCCGAACATCAGGATCCAGCGCAGGTCGAAACGGCTGGCCAGCACTGCGTACACCGGGATGGCCAGCAACTGGAACACCCCCGTTGAAAACACCGCCAGGCCGATATCCAGCGAGCCATACCCACGCACCCGGCCAAGAAACAGCGGCGTGAGGTAGATGGTGGCGAAAATGCCGATGCCAGTGATGAACGAAAACAGGCAGCCCAGGGCGAAGTTTCGGTCCCGCAGAGCGCGCAGGTCGACAATCGGCTCCTTGATTTCCAGGCAGCGCCAGATAAACAGTGCGCCGCTGATGGCGGTTATCCAGGCAGTGGTGGCGATGGTGCTGTCACTGAACCAATTCCAGCGCGGGCCTTCTTCGAGGGTGTATTCCAGGCAGCCGAGAAACACTGCCATCAACGCCATGCCGATGTAGTCAGCGCCCTTGAGCAACGATGGGTTGGGGCGGTCGACCTTGACCAGCATCGGCACGGCAAAGGTCACAAACAGGCCGGGCAGCAGGTTGATGTAGAACAGCCAGTGCCAGGAGGAAATGTCGGTGATCCAGCCTCCCACTGCGGGGCCCAGTGTGGGCGCCAGTGACGCGATGGCGCCGATGGTAGACGCGGCGATCACCCGTTGCTTGCCGTTGAAATACATAAACGCGGTGGTGAACACCAACGGGATCATCGAGCCCCCCAGAAACCCCTGCAGGGCGCGAAACGCGATCATGCTCTGGATGTTCCAGGCCAGCGCGCAGAGCAGGCTGGTCAAGGTAAAACCGGCCGCCGAGGCCGCGAACAGCCAGCGCGTGCTCATCACTCGGGAGAGCCAGCCCGACATCGGGATCACGATGATTTCCGCGATCAGGTAGGCGGTCTGCACCCACGCCGTATCGTCCGCACCGGCAGACAACCCGCCGCCAATGTCCTTGAGCGAGGCGGACACGATCTGGATGTCGATCAGGGCGATGAACATGCCCACACACATGGTGGCGAAGGCCGCGACCTTTTGCGCGGTGCTGAGGGTGGGCAACGGGCTGTTCATAGCTGGGCCTTGAGTGCGCTGGCCTGGTCGTCGAACACCTCCTGGGTGTTGACCTTGGCCATCACCGACAAGCCCGGTCGCAGGGCGCCAAAGTCGGCGTCATTGCTGTCGAGCCGCACACGTACCGGCACGCGTTGCACAATCTTGGTGAAGTTGCCGGTGGCGTTCTCCGGCGGCAACACGCTGAACTGCGCACCGGTGGCGGGAGCCAGGCTCTCGATGTGCCCGTGGAATTCACGGCCGGGGAGGATGTCGGCGCGGATACTCACGCTTTGCCCAATCTGCAGGCGACCCAACTGGTCTTCCTTGAAGTTGGCGTCTACCCATAGCCCTTTTGCCGGTACCACCGAGATCAGTTGGCTGCCGGCCGCGGCGTAGGCACCGACCCGGGCGCGGCGGTTGCCCACATACCCGTCCACCGGTGCTCGCAGTTCGGTGTAGCTGATATTCAGTTGGGCCTGGTCGCGTTCGGCTTGCGCCTGTTGCAGCGCGGCGCGAGCCTGGCCGCGCTGGGTTTCAATCACGTCGATTTGCCGGCGTGCCGCCATCAACCCGGCTTGCGCCCGGGAGTGATCGGCGCGGGCGGTCTTCCACACGGCGTTGACCCGTTGCGCGCTTTCGACCGACACGGCCTGGCTGCGCACCAGGTTCTGGTAACGCGTTTGATCGTCGCCGGCCCGTTGCGCCTCGGCGTCGGTGGCGTCGATCTGCGCCCTGGCCTGGTTGATCACCGCCAGTTGCAGCTGTTCGGTGGCGTCCAGGTTGGCGAGCGCGGCCTGTTGCGCAGCCACGGCGCCGTCGGCTTTGGCCAGGGCGGTGCGGTAGTCGCGCACATCGATGCGGGCCAGCACGTCGCCGGCGTGCACGAACTGGTTGTCCTGCACGGCCACTTCGCTGATATAGCCGGGCACTTTGGCGCTGATGACGGTCACATCCGCCCCCACGTAGGCGTCGTCGGTGTCTTCAACAAACCGGCTGACCAGCCACCAGTGGCTGGCGTACCAGACGCCGCCAGCCACGGCCAGGGTCAGCAGCCCCAGGCGCAGCACCTGTTTGCGCCGGGATGTTTTGGTGGGTTCGGGCACAGCGCTGACTGGAGCGTCCATGGCGAAATGACCTCATTGAGTATTAGTGGGGGAAGGGGCTGACCAGTTGGTCTTTTTCGGCGTAGGCCCGGCCGGTTCGCGCGCGCCACAGGGTCAGGGGTTCGGCGTCGGCGGCGACATGCACCCGGTGGCCCTCGCGGGTGATGGGTTTACCGGTGTTGGCGTCCATCAACGCGAGTTTCACGGGGCGCCCGGTGGCTTCATCGGCCAGAAACACCTTGGTCGAGCCTTCGGCATGCCGTGCGCCCCAGGCCATCAGCGTGAGAATGACCTGGCGCAGCTCCCGACCGGCTTCGGTGAGGTGGTACTCGTGGCGCGGCGGGTTGTCCTGGTACGGGCGCCGCTCCAGCAAACCGTGGGTCACCAGGGCGTTCAGGCGGCGGGTCAGGGTGTTCGAGGCGATCCCGAGGCTCTGGAGGAACTCATCGAAACGGCGCAGCCCGTAGAACGCATCCCTCAGGATCAACAGGCTCCAGCCATCACCAATGTGCTCCAGAGCACGGGCGACCGGACAGGACATGGGCTGGAAGCTGGCTTTTTTCATCATGGTCACCTGCGTCAGTCGAGCAATATTACATACGTAATATTGCATTGTGACTTTCATAATGAAAGCTACTTTAGAAATTATTTGTTACGTTGGGCTGGGTAGGGGCGCTTGGCCCTAAAACGAAAGGAAACGAAGTCGTGCCGTATGGAAGGCACGCGGACCCCGGAAATCATCTTCAAAGCTCGTGATTTACCGTCTGTTGTGCCTCTGCCAACAACCAGTCCCGAAATGTCGCCAACTTGGGCAAGCTCGCACACTCAGGTCGATAAACGACGTAGTAGGCCAGCTCCGATGCAACACTGATGTCTGGAAACAACCGCACCAACCGTCCGCTTGCCAGGTCGTCGTGGGCCATGACGCTGCGTGCAAGTGCGACGCCGTGCCCCTCAACCGCAGCCTGCAACACGGCGGCGGAATTGTTGATTTGCATGCCCCGCATGGAGCGGGTGTCTTTCGCCCCGGCTTTCTGCATCCAGGTTTCCCAGCTTGGAAAACCGGTATGGCTATCCATTGAGAGGTCGTGAATCAACATCTCCTGCGCCAAGTCATTGGGCTTTTGCAAACGCGAGTGCTCGCGCAGCAATTGTGGTGAGCACACCGGATAGACCTCTTCATCCATCAGTTTTTCGGCGCTCAACCCTGGCCACCGCCCCGTGCCATAACGCACACCGATATCGATCCGCTGCGCGACGAAATCCACCGGTTTGAGGTTGGTATCCAGGCGCACGTCTGTTTCGGGACAAACCGCCTGGAAGCGCTCGATGCGAGGCAGCAGCCATTTGGCGGCAAACGCCGGGCTCACGGCCACGGTCAATACGCCGGTGATCGAACTTTCCCGCAGTCGCTCCATCCCCAGCGTCAGCCTGTCGAAACCTGCGCGGATGTCGGGCAGCGCGCGCTCGGCCACTTCCGTAGGCACAAGCCTTGCCCGGCCACTGTTGCCGCGCACAAACAGTGGGCTACCGAGCCATTCCTCCAGCGTGCGTACCAACTGACCGACCGCCGCGGGTGTGACGTTGAGTTCGACCGCCGCCGCAGAAAAGCTCTGATGGCGGGCGCTGGCCTCGAAGGCGCGCAGGGCGTTCAGATGGACCGGTGATTTCATGGTGATAAAGTTTTTCTTTCAGGGATTGACACTTTATCTCGTTTGTCTGCAGCCGTGAAGAAGAGAAAAATCGCCTCCATGCCGACTGTTGATCTGTTTGATGGGTGAGCGCATAGGCATGCGAGTGCCGTTGGAAACAATAGTTTTTCTTCCATTCAAGTCCTGCCTGGCGGCGGGCGCACAGAGAGATTTTCAAGATGAGCAATCAATTCAAGGGCAAGAAGCTGTTGGTCGTCGGTGGCACCAGCGGCATGGGCCTGCAGACGGCGCGCACCGTACTGGCCGAAGGCGGCAGCGTAGTCATCGTGGGCAACCGCCCGGAAAAAACCGAAGCAGCCCGCCGGGAATTGGCTGAACTGGGCCAGGTATGGGCACTGACCGCCGACCTGGCCAACGACGCCGCCGTCGCTTCGCTGATCAAAACCCTGGACGAACAGCATTCGGATATCGACCTGCTGGTCAACGCCGCTGGCGTGTTCTTCCCCAAGCCATTCCTGGAGCATTCGGAAGCCGATTACGCCCAGTACATGTCGATCAACAAAGCGACCTTCTTCATCACGCAAAAGGTTGCCGCCAACCTGGTCGCCAAGAACCGCCCGGGCGCGATCGTGAACATTGGTTCGATGTGGGGCAAGCAGGCGATCGCGGCCACACCGTCGTCGGCCTACTCGATGGCCAAGGCGGGTCTGCACTCGCTGACCCAGCACCTGGCGATGGAACTGGGCAGCAAGAACATCCGTGTTAACGCGGTGTCGCCTGCCGTGGTGCAGACCCCTATCTACGAAGGCTTCATTCCAAAAGCCGAAGTGCACAGTGCGCTGCAAGGCTTCAACAGCTTCCACCCGATTGGCCGTGTGGGCACGCCTCAGGATGTCGCCGAAGTGGTTGCCTTCCTCCTCTCGGACAAGGCGGGCTGGGTTACTGGCGCCGTCTGGGACGTCGATGGCGGTGTCATGGCTGGCCGTAACTGACCTGCGCCGCTGACGCACTGAGTTCTTTGCCAGGCGAGACCCCACACCTGGCTTCAATCTGTTTTTGGAGAAAGACCATGATGCAAGACTGGAATGGCTACCGCGACGCCCTGATGGAGCGCGTGGGCGACTACGCTAAACAAAGCCCGGACGTGATGCGCGGCCTGATGATGATCGACAATTCGGCGGTCAAGACGGGGCATCTGGAACCGAAGATCCACGAGCTGATCGCATTGGCGGTGGCTGTGACCACGCGCTGCGACGGGTGTATTTCCGTTCACACCAAGAAGGCGGTCGAGCACGGTGCCACGCTTGAAGAAATCACCGAAGCCCTCGGTGTGGCGATTGCCCTGAACGCGGGTGCTGCACTGACGTACTCGGCACGCGTCGTCGAGGCCTATCAACAACTGCCCAGTCAGTAAGCCCTATCGATATGCACCGCCCACCCACGGACGGGTTGGCCGGTGTCTTTGTCCCCGTTTGGATAACCCTCATGCTGATCAATGCCGATTTCACTCGCCGCGCCATCGTGGCGTCCCAGCAGTGTCAATGGGTGGCTTCGCCCCAGGATGGCGTCGAGCGCGTGATGCTGGATCGCGTGGGCGCGGAACAAGCCCGTGCCACCAGCCTTGTGCGGTATGCCCCTGACTCCCGTTTCCCTCGCCACCCCCATCCCGGGGGAGAGGAGATTCTCGTGTTGTCGGGGACCTTCTCCGACGGGAGTGGGGACTACCCGGCGGGCTGGTATTTGCGCAATCCCCCCGGGTCCAGCCATCAACCCTCCAGCGCCGGGGGCGCCGTCATTTTCGTCAAGCTTCAGCAGATGCAGGGACGCGAGCAGCGCCATGTGCGCATTGATACCCGTGACCCTGCCGTGTGGCGTCGGGAGGGCCGGCGCGAGGTTTGCACGCTGTTCCGTGATGAAACGGAGCAGGTCTGTCTGCAACGTCTGGCACCGCATGACGCGATTTTCGAGACGCTGCCTGATGGCGCTGAACTGCTGGTGCTGGCGGGCAACGTGACGCTGGATGGAAAGGCATACGAGTGCGGCAGTTGGGTGCGCCTGCCTGCTGGTGAGTCTGCGGATCTCTACGCTGGCGACCAAGGCGCCACCCTGTACCTCAAAACGGGCCACCTGGCCGATGTGGCGGCAGAGGAATGAGCAAGCACACGGTACGCATTGCTATCGTTGGTGCCGGTTTGAGCGGCCTGTACGCCGCCTACCTGCTGGAACGCCAGGGCATAACCGATTATGTGTTGCTGGAGGGGAGGGAAGCCCTCGGCGGCCGTATTGCGTCCATCGACGCCACCGGCCAGGCCGTTACCCACATTGGCGCGAACACCGACGGCATCGACCGCTTCGACCTGGGCCCTACCTGGTTCTGGCCTGGCTACCAACACGAGCTTGGCCGGCTGGTGGAGGCCTTGGGCCTGGAGCAGTTTGAGCAGTTCGAGGAGGGCGACATGATGGTGGAGCGCTCACCCGAGGAGCCTGCTGTGCGCATGCATGGCTACGTGAACTCGCCCGCGTCCATGCGCCTGGCCGGTGGCATGGGGCGCTTGACCGAAGCCCTGCGAGATAAGCTCGCCCCGGCAAACATCATCACCGGCCACACGGTGCGCCGACTTCGCAAACACCACGGCTGTATCGAGCTTGAGAGCGAAAACGCCGCAGGCCATGTCAGTGCCTGGCAGGCCGAGCATGTCTTGCTAGCGCTGCCGCCTCGACTGGTCGAACGCACCATCGCATTCGAACCGGCCTTGCCTGCATCGCTGGCCCTGCAGTGGCGTGAAACGGCGACGTGGATGGCACCTCAAGCCAAGTACGTCGCCATCTATGACACACCGTTCTGGCGGGAGCAGGGGTTGTCCGGTGAAGGCCGCAGTGCACGTGGGCCACTGGGTGAAATCCATGACGCCTCCATGCCGGGTGGCAGCGCAGCGCTGTTTGGCTTCCTGGGCGTGCCGGCGCGTGTACGCAGCACGGTCTCCGACGAGGCATTGCGTACGCACTGCCGTGCGCAACTGGTACGGATGTTTGGCCCTCTGGCGGCGACGCCCAAGGCCGAAGCCATCAAGGACTGGGCGCAAGACCCGCTTACGGCCACCGCAGTCGATGTAAATGCGGCGGCCCAGCATTCCCGGGCGCCCTCGGCCAAGGCAACTTCGGGACCCTGGCAGGGATGCCTGACAGGCATCGCCAGCGAGTGGTCGCCGCAGTTTTCCGGCTATTTGGCCGGGGCCGTCGAGGCCGCCGGCCTGGGCGTGAAGGCGTTGACTGAACATGCCAGTGCGGCTGCGTTGAATCCATCGAAGCGTTGACCTGAGATCGCAAGGCAAGACGGCGCTCGTTGTTGTTTCGGCCTGACACTTTTCCGTTTTTTATCTTTTCAGGAGCCGAGGGCTATGAACGCTACATACCGTGCCATGCAAGTCACCCGACCGGGTTTTCTGGAGCTGGTTAACCGTCCAACAACTGCCCCTGGTAGTGGGCAGGTGCTGATTGCCGTGGAGGCCTGCGGCATCTGTGGTGCCGATATTGGCGACATCGAAGGGGCAGACCCTGCACTGCAGCCGCCGCGTGTGCCGGGTCATGAAGTGGTCGGCCGCATCGCCGCGCTGGGCGAGCACGTTCCATCGCTCTGGAAAGTCGGCCAGCGTGTGGGCGTGGGCCGCCTGGGCGGGCCTTGCGGCGAATGTGTACCGTGTCGCCAGGGGCACTTTCAGCTGTGCCAACACCAGCCCTTTGTCGGCGCTACTTGCGACGGTGGTTATGCCGAAATGATGCTGGCGCGAGCCTCCGGGTTGGTATCGATTCCTGACGAACTCCTTGCCGAGGAAGCCGCGCCGTTGCTTTGCGCCGGCATCGCCACGTTCAATGCGTTGAAGAAGTGCGGCGCGCAGGCGGGCGATACGGTTGCCATCTTTGGTATTGGCGGCCTGGGGCATATGGCCCTGCAGTACGCGCGCCGGATGGGGTTTCGCGTGGTTGCCATCGGGCGCGGCACTGATATCGCCGACGACGCATGGAACCTGGGAGCCCATGTCTACATCGACACCCATGAAGAAGACGCGGCGACGAAGCTCAAGGAAATGGGCGGCGCTCAGGCCATCGTGAGTACTATCAGCGCCCCTGCTACCGTATCGGCGCTCATGGCCGGGCTCGCACCACAAGGCCGTCTTGTTCTGCTTGGAGCGGGCAAAGATCCGTTGCCGGTGTCGACCGGCCACCTGGTCGTAGGTGAGCGCAGCCTGCTGGGTTCGATCACCGGCTCGCCCTACGAAAACGAAAGGACCCTGGATTTCAGCGTGCTGGCTGACGTACGCCCGAGGATCGAAGTGATGCCCTTCGAACAGGCCAATGAAGCCTACCAACGGATGAAGTCCGGCGACGTCAAATTCCGCATGGTATTGAGCATCGCAGGTGAGCACGCCGCTGCGCGCATTGACCCGTGATGACGACCTTGCGATGGGTACTCGACACCCATTAAGAACCATGACCTCAACACTGCCCCAACAGACTGCCGATGCCGACGGCTGAAGAGCTTGGAGGAGGGCGTCCGCTCGGAATTGGCCATGCACCTGCGGGCATTAGCAATGCCTCGGCCAATCTGGGACTGCAATTCGACGGGGCGCTGATCCTGCTCAAGCAAATCCCGGGCGCTATACGTGATTTAACATAATATACATTATGCGTAATCATATGATCCGTTATCAGGGTCAGTGCAGCCAGATTTCAACCAGTGCACCACGCTCCTCATCGACCAAACCCAGCCTGTCTCGATTTGGTCGATGAGCCTGGATCACACCTGAGCGAAACCGCCATCCACGAACATCTCGCTGCCCGTCATGAAGCTGCTCTCATCCGATGCCAGGAACAATGCCGCATTCGCCACTTCATCTGGCTGCCCCATACGACCCAGCGGTACACGCGTAACCATCGAATCGACAATCGCATCCTTCTGGCCGGTACCTGATAGCGCTCTGTCCAAACCCGGTGTCGTTGTCGGCCCAGGTGAAAGCACGTTCACGCGAATACCTGTGCCTTGCAGATCCAGCGCCCAGCTTCTCGCGAAGTTTCGCAGTGCGCCTTTCGACGCGCTGTAGACGCTGAACGCTGCGGTGCCCATCGAGGCCGTCGTCGAACCTGTCAGCACAATCGAGCCACCGGCGCTCATCAATGGCAACGCGTTCTGTACGGTGAACAACGTGCCTTTCACGTTCACGCCAAAGGTGCGATCAAACGATTCCTCCGTGATCGCCCCAATGGGCTCCAGATCCCCAAGGCCTGCATTGGCGAACAACACATCAACACGACCTTTGTCAGCCTTGATCTGCGCGAATACCCGCTCAAGATCACGCAGGTTTGAAATGTCGCCCTGGATCGCGATCGCGTCATGCCCGATCAGGACCAAGGCTTTGTCCAGTTCATCCTGGCGGCGTCCCACGATAACGACCTGTGCACCTTCGGCCGCAAAGCGTATGGCGCTGGCCAAGCCGATCCCGCTGTTGCCACCGGTGACGACGGCGATTTTCCCGTTGAGCCTGTTCATGAGTGTTTCCTTCAAATGTTGAGGCCCAAGCGTAGATCTGCGCTATTGTTTTGAATAGTATGCACCTTTTGGTAAGTACCAAGCCTGAGGGCAAAAACATGTCAAACAGCACCTTTAACTGCGGGCTCGACGCCGCCCTGGCGGTGATTGGCGGGAAATGGAAACCGTTGGTCCTGTACCACCTGGCCCATGAAGTTCACCGTTATGGCGAACTGCGGCGCGCCGTTGGCGGCGTGACGGACAAGGTGCTGATCCAGCAATTGAAGGAGCTGGAACGCGATGAGATCATCGCGCGCATCGACTACAAGGAGATACCGCCAAAGGTCGAATACTCCCTGACTCCCTTCGGACGCTCGCTGGCCCAGGCATTGGGGCCGCTTTGCCAATGGGGGACCGACCATATGCTGGCGGTTGAACGCATCAGTGAGCGCCGAGCGACCGCCCTCGCCCAGCCTTAAATTCGCGAAATATCCAACTCGACTAAATGGATATTTAGTTGAGTTAAATCAATACTTTACGTCTATCTCCCGTATCAATTGCCTATTCACGACACCCTGCCGCTGGTGACTATGTAGCGAGTCTGTAAACACCGGCTTGTATGCGCCGAGGGCGATCACTAAGCTGGCCCCTCTTTTTTACCGCCGCCCGGAACCACCATGTCTCGAAGTATCGCCCACCTCGCCCTGCTGCTGGGGTTGATCACCGCCGTCGGCCCGTTTGCCATCGACAGCTACCTGCCGGCGTTGCCGACACTCGGCGCCAGCCTGCATGCCTCGCCTGCCGCGGTGCAGATGAGCCTGACGGTGTTCTTCATGATCATCGGTGTGTGCCAGCTGTTCTACGGCCCGATCAGCGATGTGTTCGGGCGCAAGCCGCCGATCTATGCCGGCCTGGCGATTTTCATCGTGGCCAGCATTGGTTGCGCCCTCGCCCCCTCCATCGAGGTGCTGATCGGCTTCCGGGCGTTGCAGGCCTTTGGCGCCTGCGCCGGGATGGTGATTCCGCGGGCGATTGTGCGTGACTTGTACACCGGCCATGAAGCCGCGCGCCTGATGGCGTTGCTGATGCTGGTGGTGAGCATTTCACCGATTCTCGCACCGCTGGCCGGCAGCGTGATCATTGCCGTGTGGAGCTGGCGCGAAGTGTTTTGGGTACTGGGTGTGGCCGCAGTGCTGTGCCTGATCATGACCGCCGTGCAATTGCCGGAAACCCACCCCGCCGAACGCCGCCTGGGCAAGACCCTGGGCAATGCGTTCGGCAGCTACGGCGCGTTGCTGCGTGATCCGGTGTTTACCGGGTTGTCGGTAGTGGGCGGTTTTGGCCTTGCGACGTTCTTCGTGTTCATCGGCAGCGCGCCATTCGTTTACATCGAGTACTACGGGCTCACGCCAACGCAATTCAGCCTGTGCTTTGCCCTCAACGCGGCGTCGTTTTTTGCCCTGAGCCAGTTGACCGCGCGCTTGAGTGCACGCTTCGGCCTCGCGCCGTTGATTCGCTGGTCGGTGGCGGGCGTGGCAACGGTCATGGCCTTGCTGGCGCTCACCACGCTGTGGGTCAATAGCCTGCCGTTGATGATGGCGCTGCTGTTTATCGGCTTCGGTTTTCTCGGGCTGCTGTTGCCGGCGGCCGGGGTATTGTCCCTGGAAGACCATGGCGCAGTGGCCGGTTCTGCATCAGCGTTGCTGGGCGCGATCCAAATGATCACCGCCGCCGTGTGCATGGCGGTGGTGGGTGTGTTTGCCGACCACACCCCGGCACCGATGTTGATCGGCATCGCCCTGAGCGCGGTGGCGGCGATGCTGACTGCGTGGTGGACCCTCAACCGATTGCCACCGCACCTGGCCCGCGCGGGGTCATAGCGACGCCGGGTAGGTCGTCGCCAGCCTTCGACCGAATGGCTCACGCCTGTTCCTGGGGTTGCCACACCCGGCAGTCGGGCCCCTGCTCTACCCCGCTGTCCGGGACTTTCGCGCTTTTGCGTACGATCAACCGCCCCCTCACGACTTCCTGAATGGCAGGCGTATCGGGGTTTTCCAATTGCGCGCAGATGATCCCAACCGCACGACTCACCATATCGCTCACCGGTTGAACGTAGGTGGTCAACGAAAACACTGGCCAGGCGGCCAGGCCGATGTCATCGAACCCGACGATCGAGATCTCTTTGCCCGGTGTGAGCCCGAACTCCTCGCGTGCGACATTGATGGCGCCCAGGGCCATGATGTCATTCGCACAAAAAATCCCGTCAGGCGGACTGGCACTCGACAGCAGCCGGCGTACGGCCTCCATCGCGCCTTCAAAGGTGTAGTCACCCACGGCGCGTTGCGGTACCGGATGCCCCAGACGTTGCAGTGCGTCGACAAAGGCGATTTCCCGGTCACGACTGGTCGAGGAGCTTTCCTTGCCGGCGATATAAGCCAGCTCGCGATGCCCGCCAGCCACCAGGAACTGCGCAATTTCCATGCTGCCCTGGGCGTTGTCGCTGGTCACGCTGGAGATACTGGTGCTGTCATTTCGACGGTTGACCAGCACCACTGGCAACCCGGTTTGCTTGCACTCCTCGGCAAACCGCGAAGACAGGCTCGCCGACACCAGCACCAGCGCCTCCACGCGGTAGCCCAGTATCTCTTCCAGCACCGGGTCAGAGTCTTCGTGGTTGGCCGTGGAGAACAACAGTACTCGATAGCCAAGCTCTTCGAACGCCGCCGACAAGGCTTCCAGCACTGCAGAATAAAACGGGTTTTCCATACTTGGCGCGACCACGCCAATCAGGTTGGAGCGCCGCTTGATCAACGAACGCGCCCACTGGTTCGGACGGTAGCCCAATGCTGCCGCCGCCGCCTCCACCTTTTGCCGGGTTTTCGGCGAAACACTGGCGCCTTTGGTGAACGTTCGCGAGACCGCAGACTGCGAGACACCGGCCAACCGGGCCACATCATGGGCAGTGATCGGGTGTCTGGAAGGGTCGTTGGAGTCTGCCATTGAGTCTGCATCCACATTTCAAATGCCGATCATACCTGCCATTTAAAGCAAGGTGTGTCGCCCGTCCCATGCTCGCCCGTCTCGCGCAAATTTCTCGGTCTTTTTTCGCCCTCCCCCTTTTCATCTCGTCCGGGAATGGCTTAGCATCGGCTAAATTGCATACGTATGCAATATCTAAAACAACAACGCTAGGAATTCATCCCATGGCAATTTGGCTCAAAAAAGGCGCAGAAGCGTCCGTCATCAAATCAGCAGCGCGTGAGGTGCGTGACACCGTCGAAAAGACCCTGGCAGACATCGAAGAACGGGGTGATGACGCGATTCGTGAGCTATCGATCCGCTTCGACAACCTGGACCGGGATGACTACCGGCTCTCCAGCGCCGAGATCGATGCCTGCATGGCGCAGTTGACCAAGCGCGACATCACCGACATCGAATTCGCCCAGACCCAGGTGCGCAATTTCGCCCAGCACCAGCGCAACAGCATGCGTGACCTGGAAGTCGAAACCCTGCCGGGCGTAGTGCTCGGCCACAAACACATTCCGGTTAACGCGGCGGGCTGCTATGTACCCGGTGGCAAGTATCCGTTGTTGGCCTCCGCGCACATGTCGGTGATCACCGCCAAGGTCGCCGGGGTTCCACGCATCATCACTTGCGCCCCGCCGTTCCATGGCAAGCCGGCACCGGCGATTGTCGCCGCACAGCACATGGCGGGTGCCGACGAGATCTACTGCCTGGGCGGCATCCAGGCTATCGGCGCCATGGCCCTGGGCACCCAGTCGATTGCTGCGGTGGACATGCTGGTGGGGCCGGGCAACGCGTTTGTGGCGGAAGCCAAGCGTCAATTGTTCGGCCGCGTCGGTATCGACCTGTTCGCCGGTCCGACCGAGACCCTGGTGATCGCCGATGAAACCGTGGACGGTGAAATCTGCGCCACGGACCTGCTCGGTCAAGCCGAACACGGCCCGGATTCCCCGGCGATCCTGCTCACCACGTCGGAAAAACTCGCCCGCGAGACGATGGCTGAAATCGAGCGCTTGCTGACGATCCTGCCGACCGCCGGGATTGCGCGCCAGGCCTGGGAAAGCTTCGGCGAAGTGATCGTCGCTGAAGACGAACAGGAGATGCTCGCCATTGCCAATGACCTGGCGTTCGAACACGTACAAGTCATGACCCGTGACCCGGACTTCTTCCTGGACAACATGCGCAACTACGGCGCCCTCTTCCTCGGCCCTCGCACCAACGTCTCCTACGGCGACAAGGTGATTGGTACCAACCACACCCTGCCCACCAAAAAAGCCGCGCGTTACACCGGTGGGCTATGGGTCGGCAAGTTCATCAAGACCTGCACCTACCAGAAAGTGATGACCGACGAAGCCTCCTCCCTCATCGGCGAATACTGCTCACGCCTGTGTGCCCTCGAAGGGTTCTCCGGGCATGGCGAACAGGCCAACATCCGCGTGCGTCGCTACGGCCACAAGCACGTCCCTTACGCCGGTATCGCAGAATAAAAACAGCTTGGCTACAACGGGTCGCGCCACGTGCGCGGCCCGACAAAAACAAAAATCATAGCCATCGCGCAGCCCAACACTGGCCCTCTGCGCCAAAGGCCCAGCCTCGAAGGACATCCCATGAGTGTCATCATCGCCTTGCTGGCGTTGTTCGCGTTAATGCTCGCTGCATATCGGGGATACAGCGTCATTATCTTCGCGCCTCTCGCCGCACTCGCTGCCGTTCTACTGACTGACCCCGGCGCCGTTGCGCCGGCGTTCACTGATATTTTCATGGACAAGATGGTCGGCTTTATCAAACTGTACTTTCCGGTGTTTTTGCTCGGCGCCGTGTTTGGCAAGTTGATTGAGTTGTCCGGCTTTTCCCGCTCCATTGTCAAAGCCGTGATCCAGGTGCTCGGCAGCAGCCAGGCCATGCTGGTGATTGTGCTGGTCTGTGCGCTGCTCACCTACGGCGGTGTTTCGCTGTTCGTGGTGGTGTTTGCGGTGTATCCGTTTGCCGCGGAAATGTTCCGCCAAAGCAACATTCCCAAGCGCCTGATGCCCGCAACGATCGCCCTGGGTGCCTTCACCTTCACCATGGATGCGTTGCCTGGTTCGCCGCAGATCCAGAACATCATTCCCACCACGTTTTTCGGTACCACGTCCTGGGCGGCGCCCTGGCTGGGAGTCCTGGGTTCGTTGTTCGTACTGATCGGCGGCATGCTGTACCTGGAGCGCCAGCGACGCAAAGCCCGGCGCGCGGGCGAGGGTTATGGCACCGACCTGCGCAATGAGCCCGAAACGCCCCAGGACATCGCCCTGCCCCACCCGCTAGTGGCGTTGCTGCCGTTGCTGTTGGTAGGCGTGATGAACCTGGCCTTCACCCACTGGATTCCACAGTGGTACGGCAGCATTTATGAAATTGACCTGCCCGGACTGAAGGCACCGATCCAGACCCAGGTATCGAAGATGATCGCCATCTGGTCGGTCCAGGCGGCCTTGCTGGTAGGCATCGTCACGGTCTTTGCATTCGCCTGGCGCACCCTCGTCAGCAAACTCGCCGAAGGCAGCCGCACCGCCGTTGGCGGGGCCATGCTCGCTACGCTCAATACCGCCTCGGAATATGGGTTTGGCGCAGTGATTGCGGCGTTGCCTGGCTTCGTTGCAGTGGTTGAAGCGCTCAAGGTGATCCCCAATCCGCTGATCAACCAGGCCATCACCATTAACTTGCTGGCGGGTATTACCGGGTCGTCATCGGGTGGCATGAGCATTGCCCTGGCGGCGATGTCGGACACCTTCATCGCCTCCGCCAACGCCGCGCATATCCCGCTGGAAGTCATGCACCGTGTGGCCGCCATGGCTGCCGGGGGCATGGACACCCTGCCCCACAACGGCGCGGTCATCACCTTGCTGGCGGTCACCGGCCTGACTCACCGCCAGGCCTATAAAGACATTTTCGGCATGACGATCTTCAAGGTACTGGCGGCGTTTTTCGTGATTGGCGTGTACTACCTCACGGGGCTTGTTTGATCCGGACCGTGTGACGGGAAGTTATACCGCCGCGTTGTTTTAGTCCGACGGAGCCCCGGCCTGGGGCTCCATCTGTGCCAAATAAGCCCACGGGTAAATCCCCCGCTGGTGCCCATCGCTGAAAATCAACTGCACGCCATACCCCTGGGGATGGACCTCCAGCACCCGGACACGGTCCGACACCAGCGGCGGCATGCCTCTCAACCGAAAGGCCCGGCACTGCGAGCACGGGCATTCACGGCGCAGGCGAGCGTGGTCGATCCATTGCACGCCGTCGCGCCATTCCAGCCTCAAGCGCCCATCATCATCGCGGCCAATGCCGTTCGGTGCACTGTTCATTGCAGTTGTGCCAGGGCAATGCGCACCGCCTTGCGTACTTCCGGGTCGCCATCGTCGGCCGCATCACGCAGCGGGCCAAGGGCCTGTCGGTCGCCCAACTCGCCCAGCGCCAGGGCGGCTTCCTTGCGCAGGTTGCTGATGCTGTGGCCCAACGTCAGGAGCAGCGCCGGCAACGCCGGTGCATACCGCAGGCGCCCAAGGCTGCGGGTGGCGCGCAGGCGGACTTGCCAGTAGTCATCGGCCAGCGCCGTGATCAAGGCGTCGCCCGCGCGGGTGCTACCGACTTTGCCCAAGGTGGTCGCGGCCTCTTCCCGTACTTGCCAGGTGGCGTCCTGCAACGCTTCATACAGCGCCGGCAGTACCCGCTCATCACTGGCCAGGCCGAGGGCGCCGGTGGCGGCACGCCGGACCTCGGTGTCCGGATCGCTGCTGGCCAACCTCGCCAGGGCGTCCAATGCCGGCAGGTGCTTGAGCCAGCCGAGCACACCGACCGCTTCGCGGCGCGCCCCCGCATCGGTATCGTTCAGCGCCAGCATTGCCGACGGCGCCGCCGCTTCAAGGCGCAACTCGCGCAGGGCACGGAAGATTGCCGTGCGCACGCTCGCGTCGGCGTGGGTGGCCCACGGCAATAACAGCCGGCCCGCCTGCGTCGTCTTGAGTACGCTCAAGCTCTGGGCGGCGGCATCACGTACCGTCGCTTCAGTGTCGGTCAGCGCCTGGCACAGCGCCTCGACCACTGCGTCTTCTTCCCACGCCTCCAGCAGGCTGGCAGCCTGGGCGCGCACGTCGGTGGCCGGGTCGTGGCGCAGGCTGTCCACCAGCCACACCAGGCCGTCGGGGTCTTCCAGGTCAGCCAGGTCAATCAGGGCGATCCGGCGCATGCCGGCATCCGGCGCTTGCAGCCGCGGGCGCAGGGCTTGGATGTCGGGTTTTTCGGTTTCATAGGTCATATGGCAAATCGCGGTCTTGGGTGATCGTTGGGTAGCCCGAGCGGGTTCAGCCGTGGTAACTGGCGACCATCTTCGTGGTGCAGCAGCTCCAAGCAATGGCGCTTGAGGTGGGTAAATTCCGGCGAGGTCATCAGTTCGGTGCTGCGCGGCCTTGGGAAAGTCAGCTGGAAATCCTCGATGATGCGCCCGGGGCGCGGGCTCATGACCAGGATGCGGTCGGCCAGGAACAGCGCTTCGTCGATGTCATGGGTGACAAACACCACGGTGGTGCGGATGCGCGTCCAGATGTCCAGCAGCAAGGCCTGCATCTTCATGCGGGTCAGGGCATCCAGCGCGCCGAACGGTTCATCCATCAACAGCAGGCCGGGACGATTGATCAATACCCGGGCAATTTCCACCCGCTGCTGCATGCCACCCGACAGCTGGTTGGGCCAGCGCTCGGCAAAACCTTCCAGGCCCACCAGGTGAAGGATCTCATCGGCGGCGGCCAGGCGCTCGGCCTTGCCTACGCCGCGCATCTTCAGGCCGAAGGCAACGTTTTCGCGCACCGAACGCCAGGGGAACAGCGTGTGTTGCTGAAACACCATGCCCCGTTGCTGGGACGGGCCGGCAACCGGCCGGCCATCCATTTCCAGCGTGCCCTGGCTTGGCGTGAGATGCCCGGCCAGTGCGCCGAGCAAGGTCGACTTGCCACACCCGGACGGGCCGAGGATGCACACGAACTGCCCCGGCTCGATCCTGCAATCCAGGGCTTTCACCGCCTCGAATGCCTGCTGCTGTTCGCCCAATACAATGGATAAGCCGCGTATGTCGACACGGCCTTCAAGATGACTCATCAGGCTTTACCTCGTGGTCGATGCCAGGGAGTGAACAGTGCGCCGAGACGCTTGACCAACAGGCTGCTGCCCATGCCCAGCACGCCGATCAACAGCATGCCAACGACAATGTCGGCATAGTTCTGGATGGTGTAGGACTCCCAGGTGTAATAGCCGATACCGTACTGGCCGGAGATCATTTCCGCCGTCACCAGGCAGAACCACGAAGTGCCCATGCCAATCGCCAGGCCGGTGATGATGCTCGGCGCGGCGCCCGGCAAAATCACCTCCAGCAGGATCGCCCGGCGCCCTGCCCCCAGGCTGCGCGCCGAGGCGATCAGCCGAGGATCGACGCCTTCCACGCCATGCACCGTATTGAGCAGCACCGGAAACAGCGCGCCGGTGAAGGTGATGAAGATCATCGACAGCTCCGACGACGGGAACATCAGGATCGCCAGCGGAATCCAGGCCACCGCCGGGATCGGCCGGATCACCTCCAGCGGCGGCAACAGCAGGTCTTCCGCCCACTTCCAGCGGCCAATCGCGATGCCCAGGCCGATCCCCACCAGCGCGGCCGCCAGGTAGCCCTCGAACACCCGGGTCAGGCTTGCGCTCAAGTGCCGCACAAGCTTGCCCGAGTCCGCCAGCCCCAGGGCAGCCTGCACCACGGAGCCCGGCGTGGGCACATTGGCAAACGTCACCAGCCACAGGTTCCAGTGCTGGCTGGCCGCCAACTGCCAGAACAGCAGGCACAACAGCAAGGAAGCGGCCTTGGGCAGCCAGCGCCATGGGGTGCTTGTCATGAACACGCTCCCTCAGCGACCGGCAACGGCCTGCGCGCCGGCGTCGGTGAAGTTGAACACCTTGCCGCCCTGGGCCTGGGCAAATTGCTGCGCCTGGCCCTTGAGCAGGAATGCACTGAGTTGGCCGTGCTGGTTGGTGGCAAACCAGGCCTGGCTCGCCAGCAGCTTGATGCCGCTGTCTTCGGCCTGGGCATACACGGCGCGCACCGCCTTGCCCTGTTTGTTCAGGCTGTCCAGCGCGGTGAACGCCGCCTCGGCCGACGCGTAATCACGCACCTTGGGCTCACCCTTGACCCAGATTTGCGCGACGTGCTTCCAGTCAGTGATCGGCGCGCCGCTCAGGGCGTCGTTGGCCTCCAGCGGGGCCTGGGCGTAGTTGCCCAATTGCGCCGCATAGTCCAGGCCCGAGGCCTTGAACGCGGCACGGATGTACTGGTCATCGATAAAGGTATTGAGGTCCAGGCCACGGTCGGCCTTTTTCAGCAGCTTGAGGGTGTCGATCGCGGTGCCCACGGCCTGGCGGTATTCGGGTTTCCAGCTCAAGTCACGGGTCTGCACGCCCAGCGGGCCATGGAACAGGTAGTTGACCTCGGCTTCGACGCCGGTGACTTTTTCGATCAGCTCGCTGTACTTCTCCGGCTCTGCGGCCAGCAACTGATTGGCCTCGATACTCGCGCGCAGGTAGGCGACGACCACTTCCGGGTACTGTTTGGCATAACTTTCGTCCACCAGCGCGCCGTGGAACGTCGGGGTGTTGGATTGCGAGCCGTCGTAGATCTTGCGGGCGAAACCACGGTTGGGGAACAGTTCGCCGAACGGCACAAAGTCGGCATGGGCGTCGATCTTGTTGGCCTGCAACGCCGAGCCTGCCACTTCGGGCGCCTGGGCAATGATGTTGACGTCCTTGAGCGGGTCCCAGCCCTGGGCCGCAACAGCGCGCAGCAACATGCCATGGGCCGTGGAGGCGAACGGCACGGAAATCGTCTTGCCTTTGAGGTCCGCCAGGGACTGGGCGCTGGAAGCGATCGGCACCACAATGCCGTTGCCGCTGCCCTTGATGTTGCCCGACAACACGCTGATGAACAGGCTGTGCTTGCCCGCCGCCTCGAACGCTACGCCGTTGAAGGCACCGGGGAAGTCGGCCATTGCGCCAAAGTCCAGTTTGCCGGCGACCATTTCATTGGTCAGCGGCGCGCCACTGGTGAAGTTTTTCCACTGCACGTCGTAGGTCGCGTCCTTGTACTTGCCGTCGTGCGGCAGGTATTTGTCCAGCAACCCCAGCTCGCGGATCAGCAAGCCGCCCGCGGCACAGTTGATGGTGGTGTCCTGGGTGCCGATGGCCACCCGGATCGTTTGTGCCTGGGCCGACAGGCTCAAGCAAGCCAGCACCAGGCCGGCCAGGGTTGCGCGCAATAACATTGGGTAGTTCCCCTCGAATCATGGTTGAAGGAATCGTCTCCGCCACGGTCTGGCGCGGTGGGAAACGAGGGGGTGTGGCTAGGGCTGCGTCCGGGGTTGGCGGATGGCGTTTGCGGCAGGTCTCAGCGCAACAGGTACGGAATCTCGACCTTGACGGCGCCGGTGGGGCAATCTTTTTCACAGGGCATGCAGTACCAGCATTCATCGAACGCCATATACGCCTTCTGCGTTGCCGGGTTGATCGCCAACAGGTCCATCGGGCACACGTCGACGCAGACCGTGCAGCCTTTTTCGGCGATGCACTTGTCCTCGTCCACCGTTACCGGGGCGTTGGAGCGGAAGAATATTTCCTGGGGCTGATAGGCCATTTCACGGTGTCCTGTGGTGAGCGAGCTTGGGGGGGCACATTCAGGCGGCGTCAGCCCCTACGCGCAGGCGGTCGTAAGCCTGCATCTCTTCGGCATCCAGCGGGATCACATAGGGCTCGACGGGTTTCTTGAAGCTGACCATCTGCCCGTCCTCGCCCTTTTTCAGGTGGCAATGGCAGAACCAGTCGGCGTCGTTGCGTTGCGGGTGATCGACCCGGTAGTGGTACAGGCCCCAGCGGCTTTCGGCGCGGTACAGCGAGGCGCGGGCAGCCATTTCGGCGCAGTCGCGGATCACGCTGGTTTCCATGGCGCGCATCAATTCATGGGGGTTGTGCGCCTTCATCTGGTCCAGGTCGCGCTCGATATCGGCGAAGCGTTGCAAGCCGATTTCCATCTTGCGGGTGACCTTGGGCGGCTGCAGGTAATCGTTGACGAAGCGCCGCAGCTTGTACTCGACCTGGGCCGGCGGCAGACCGGTTTCGCGGTCCAGTGGCGCATAGACCCGAGCCTGCTCGGCGGCCACTTGCCGGGCATCCACCGCGCTGAATTCGCGCCCGGCCACAAAGCTTGCCGCGTTGGTGCCGGCAAACCAGCCATAGGTGAACGCGCCGAGCATGTAGTTATGTGGCACCGCCGCCATGTCGCCCGCTGAATACAGGCCCTTGACCGAGGTTTCCGCGCGCTCGTTGACCCACACGCCCGACGCCGAATGCCCGCTGCAAAAGCCGATCTCGGAGATATGCATCTCGACCATCT
Source organism: Pseudomonas sp. 21615526 (assembly GCF_013386245.1). NCBI lineage: Bacteria > Pseudomonadati > Pseudomonadota > Gammaproteobacteria > Pseudomonadales > Pseudomonadaceae > Pseudomonas > Pseudomonas sp. 21615526. The sequence continues at coordinate 88,982 of NZ_JACAOM010000014.1, forward strand.
GGCTGCGGTAGTCGGTGCCTCGGTTGGCGTGGAACTGGCCACGGCTGGGGCGCTCGTTGCTGTGCAGGATCTGCTCGATGTTCTGGATGGTTTCCTCCGCCAGGTGATCGAGCTTGAGGAACACCGGGCCGTTGCCGCTTTCCAGTTCCTGGTGGAACTCCCACATCATCTGCCCGCTCCAGTAGTCGCACTCGATGAAGCGTTCACCCTTGTTGTTGGCGGTGTAGCCGCCCAAGGGGCCGGTGACATAGGCGCACGCCGGGCCGTTGTAATCCTTGATCAGCGGGTTGATCTGGAAGCACTCCAGGTTCGCCAGTTCGGCTCCGGCGTGGTAGGCCATGGCGTAGCCGTCGCCGGCATTGGTCGGGTTTTCATAGGTGCCCATCAGGTAACCCGAGGACGGCAAGCCCAGGCGGCCGGCCGCGCCGCAGCAGAGGATCACCGCCTTGGCCTTGATCACCTGGAAGTCCGCAGTGCGGCAGTCAAAACCCATCACGCCATTCACCGCGCCTTCGCTGTCGGTCAGCAAGCGGGTGCACACCAGGCGGTTGGTGATGCTGACCCGGGCGCGCTTGAGCTGGCGATACAGCACCTTCTTGATGTCGTGCCCTTCAGGCATCGGCAACACGTAGGCGCCCATGTGATGGACTTTTTTCACCGCGTAATCGCCGGTTTCGTCCTTCTCGAACTTCACGCCCCAGCGGTCCAACTGCTCGATGGTTTCAAAACTGTGGGTCGCGTAGGCGTACACCGCCGCCTGATTGACGATGCCGTCGTTGGCAATCGTGATTTCCTTGGTGTACTGCTCCGGCGTGGAGTGGCCGGGAATGATCGCGTTGTTGAGGCCGTCCATGCCCATGCTGATGGCGCCGCTGCGCTTGACGTTGGCCTTGTCGATCAGCAATACGCGCAGATCGCGGTTGGCCTCCTTGGCCTTGATCGCCGCCATGGGGCCGGCTGTACCGCCGCCGATCACCACGATGTCGTATTCCAGTTCCAGGGTTTGGCGGCTCACGGGCGACTACCTCGCTGACGGTCGATGCGCAGGCGATACTGAAACGCGTCGCCACGGTAATACAGGTGTTCGAAGTCCACGGGCTGACCGTCTGCGGTGTGGGTCAGGCGTTCGATGCGCATGATCGGCGAGCCGGCCTCGACGTTCAGCGCCTGGGTCAGCTCGCTGTCGGCGAGTACCGCGTCAATCGCCACGTCGGCGTGACCCAGTTGCAAGCCGCAGTCGTTCTCCAGGATCAGGAAGATGTCGCGGGTCACCAGGTCGGCGTTTTCCAGGCGTTCGCCCAGGGCCTGGCTGAGGTAGGTGATTTCCAGCGACACCGGCTCGCGGTTGATCAGCCGTACCCGCTTGATCTGCGCGACAGTGCTGCCCTCCTCCACGCCCAGGCGCTCGGCCACCAGCTTGTCGGCGGGCACGAAGCGGTAGCTGCGCAGGCGGTTGATCACTTCATAGCCGCGCTCGGTCATGGACTCGCCCAACCCCTGCAGGGTGCTGACGTTCTGATAAGCCTTGGGTTTGGAAACAAAGGTGCCTTTGCCGTGGATCTTGTAGATCAGGCCTTCCTTTTGCAGATCACCCAGGGCCTGGCGCACGGTGATGCGGCTGACTTTGAAGCGCGTGCCCAGTTCGCTCTCGGAAGGCATCTGGGTGTTCGGCGCGTACTCACCATCAAGGATGCGGCTGCGCAGCAGGTCCCGCAGTTGGGCATGCAGCGGAACGCTGGACAGAGGGGATAAGGCGACGGTTGATTCGTTCATCAGGACCACTTGTCATAACGAGTTATGACGTGATCATAAGGAGTCTTATGAAAAGCCTGGAAATACCGTTTTGGAATAAGGTTATGGACCGGCGAAACCCGCTGCACCTGCGAGGCAGGCGCAGCGGATCCGTCGGTTTTATAGCGCAGTGTCTGAAGCGGATGAACAATCAGAAGTTATAGCTGACTCGGGTATAGAGGATGCGGCCAAACGGGTCGGCGTATTTCGGGTCGTACCCGCTCTGGAACGCATAGGTCTGGTTGCTGAACGGCGGCGCGCGGTCAAACAGGTTTTTCGCGCCCAGCGTGACGGCCAGGGACTTACTCCAGTTGTAGGTACCCGCCAGGTCCCAGACGTTGTAGGAGCCTACGGAGTCGTGGGTGTCGGGGTCCGAGTCGTGATAGCCACTGGTGTAGCGGTTGGTCAGGCTGACGCCCAGCGGTCCGCGGGCCCAGGTACCGGTCAGGCTGTGGCGCCAACGCGCAACGGCGCCCGCGGTGGAGAACTCGCCGCCACGGAAATCACCGAGTTTGTCGATGTAGTCGCCCTTGAGCTCCTGCTGGTATTTGTATTCGTTGACGTAGGTGCCTTGCAGGCCGATGCCGAAGTCACCGATGGCGGTGCTCGGGAAGCGGTAGTCGAAACTCACATCCACGCCGTTGGTCTTGGTCTTACCCAGGTTGGCAAGGCCGGTAACGATGTGATCGATGGAGCCATCCGCCTTGCGAATCAGGCGGTCGCCGTAGGCATCCGGGTCGTCGAATACCGACGATTCAGGAAATTCGGCAATCTGGTTGGCGATGGTGATCCACCAGAAATCCAGGCCGGCACTGAGGCGCTCGATCGGTTGGAACACGAAACCAAAGGTCACGTTACGTGCGGTTTCCGGGCTCAAGCTGCCGTTGCCCCCGCTTTGCCGGCGGAACTGCTGGGCGCAGTCGCGGTTGCCGATCCCGCCATTGGCCGGGGTGCCGCCCGGGCACAGGCGCGGGTCGTTGTAGTTGGCCACGGTGTAGCTGGTGTAGGTCGGGTTGTACAACTCATACAGCGACGGCGCACGGAAGCCTTCACTGTAGGCACCGCGCACCACCAGTTCCTTGAACGGCTGGAAGCGGAACGAGTATTTCGGGTTGGTGGTGCTGCCAAAGTCGCTGTATTTGTCATGACGCACGGCGGCAGACAGTTCCAGGCTTTCGAGCACCGGCACGTTGACTTCGGCGTACTCGGCCGACACGCTGCGATTGCCGCGCACCGCGCCATTGGGGTCTACGCCCAGGCTCTGCACGGTCTCGGCAAACTGGGCGAAATCCTGGTGGAAATCCTCCTTGCGATATTCACCGCCCAGCGCCAGGCCCGTCGGCCCCGCACCGAACCAGTCGCCGATTTCACGGCTTACGCGCCCGTCGATACTCTTCACTCGGCCCACGGCAGTGGCGTAATCGCCATCGACGCGGCTGGAGGCGAGCAACGCCCTGCCCGCTTCACTCTGCGGCCCGAACGGGTTGATCACACCATTGGCAATCCCCTGGCTGATGGTCTGGTCGTTTACATAGCCGTCAAGAATGGTTTGCACCACTTTGTTCTGGTTGTAGGACGCGCCGACGTTGTAGTCCCAGTTCGCCACATTACCTTCGAAACTCAGCAGCAGGCGCTGGCTGGTGTTGTCATCTTCGTGCTTGCGCGCGCCGGCATCGGTTTCACGCCAGTTCACGTCTACCGGCTGTGTCGGGTCCAGGGCGAAACCCGTGGGCCCCGGGGTGATGCCGTTGCCCGGATAGAAAGGCGTACCCGGATTGACCTGGGCCCCCATCAGGGTGCCTGGGCCAATCTGCGTGCGGCTTTCGTTGCGCGCCCAGAAGTATTCGAGGCTGACGGTATGGTCATCGGCCAGCTTGCCGGTGGCTTTGGCAAAGGCCGAGGTTTTTTCGGTTTCCGGCACCAGGTCCAGGTAACTCCACAGGCTTTGGCGGCAGATGCCATTGCGTGACAGCAGCCCGGGGGAATTGCAACCGGAGCCGGCCAGCGGGTTGGTCGCGTTGCTGCCCTGGCTCCAGTTGGCCGGCGCGGCGGTGCCGGAGGTGAAATCCAGGCCGCGACCTGGCTGGTAGTTGTAGGTGAAGTCACGGTCCTTGGCCGCCAGGCGCGTCTGCTTGTCGTAGCTGACCACGCCGAACACGTTGAAGCGGTCCTCTTCAAGGTCGCCGAAACCGTAGCTGCCACTGAAGTTATGGCTGTCGCCGCCCCCGGAGCGTGTGGGCGAATCGTAGTTGGTGGAAAGTTGCCCACCGGTGAGGCTGGTCTTGGTAATGAAGTTGATCACCCCGCCAATCGCATCGGTGCCGTACAGTGCCGAGGCGCCATCGCGCAGGACTTCCACGCGGTCGATGGCGGCGAACGGGATGGTGTTCAAGTCCACCCCGGAACCGTTGGTGGTGTTGACGGCGTTGTTGCTCAGGCGCCGGCCATTGAGCAGCACCAGGGTTTTGTTCGCGCCAATCCCGCGCAAGTCGGCATACGCCGCACCGCCGCTGCTGGAGCCCACCGAACGCCCGGAGCCAACGGCAGACTGGTTGGCCGAAATGCGGTTGATCAACTCCTCGGTGGTGCTCACACCCTGCTCGCGCAATTGCTCGACCCGCAGGATGGTTACCGGCACTGCCGTTTCCGCGTCCACCCGGCGAATCGCCGAGCCGGTCACCGTGACTTTTTCCAGGCGGTAATCAGTACTTTTGCCCTCGGCCGGTGCGACGCTGGTGGACGTCACGGGTGCTGGATGCACCGTCAGTCCCTGTTCGCTGTCGCTTACTTGCAGGCCACTGCCCTGCAATGCCTTGTCCACCGCTTGCAGGCTGCCCAAATCGCCGCGGATGGCGGCACTGCGCTTGCCCTGCACCCACTGTTGATTGAACGAAATCATCACCCCGGTCTGCCGGGAGATATCCAGCAGCACCGTATCAAGCGGGCCGCCAGCGATATCGAAGGTGAACACCTGGCCGGCCACTTCCTGGGCCATCACCGATGTCGTGCACACTCCCATCGCCAGCGCCGCCGCCAGCGTCAGCCTTGGTAGTTGTTGTTTGAATAAAAACATCGAGGAGCTCCCTGTTGTATGTGTCTACAGGGATGAGCAGCGGCAGACGGATATTTATAGGGCTGCGTTTAGGCGAAGATGCTATGAGTTTATAACCGGTTATAAGAGGCTTGCTGCATCGATTTGGCTGATGTCTTCTATTGGCCCGCAAGCGTTCATCCCCGCGCCAGGCGCTTTGTAGAATGAACCCCACAGTCAAGCCACCACCTTCGTGGTGTCGGAGGTTCTCATGCGTTATCTGCTTATCGCCGTGCTGGGCCTGTTCAGCACACTTGCCTTCGCCCAGGGCGAAACCCCGGCACCCACTGTGAGTGCCAACGCCCCCGCCAGCGAGGCGTACGACTATTCCCAGGACCTGGACATCGCCAAGGTGGTGCGCGTCAGTACCGAATCCTCCACCGAGTGCGGGCCGGTCAAGGGTCACATGGTCTACATCGACAGCCACGGCGTGCGTCATGAACTGGACTACATGCGCCTGGGCGATGCCTGCCAGCACGGTTGAGCGCAAACCATTCGTCGGGCTCGGCCGGCATCGATTACAACTATCCGGCAGCTGAAAATCACTAATCCATAGAACCCGTTGTGATCTATGGAGATTGAGATGACTGACTACCCACGCCCACCTTTCGCCAGCCAGGCCCAATCCGTTCCCGGTTCGCAGAAGAAGATGGACCCCTATCCCGACTGCGGCGAGAAGAGCTACACCGGCTCCGGCCGCCTGGCCAACAAGATCGCCCTGATCACCGGCGCCGACAGCGGTATCGGCCGCGCCGTGGCGATTGCCTTTGCCCGCGAAGGTGCCGATGTGGCCATCGCCTACCTGGACGAACACGAGGACGCGAAGGAAACCGCACGCTGGGTTGAAGAAGCCGGCCGCCAATGCCTGCTGCTGCCCGGCGACCTCGCGCAAAAAGCCAACTGCCAGGCGATTGTCGACCAGACCGTCGAGCAGTTCGGGCGGATCGACGTGCTGGTCAATAACGCCGCATTCCAGATGACCCACGAGACCCTCGAAGAGATACCCGACGAGGAATGGGTCAAGACCTTCGATATCAACATCACCGCGATGTTTCGCATCTGCAAGGCGGCGCTGCCACATATGAAGGCCGGCGGGTCGATCATCAATACCAGCTCAGTGAATTCCGATATGCCCAAGCCAACGTTGCTGGCATACGCCGCCACCAAGGGCGCGATTGCAAACTTTACCGGTGGCCTGGCACAACTGCTGGGCAGCAAGGGCATCCGCGTGAACAGCGTGGCGCCGGGGCCGATCTGGACGCCATTGATTGTCTCGACGATGCCGGACGAAGACGTGAACAGCTTTGGCAGCGAAACACCGCTGGGCCGCCCCGGCCAGCCGGTGGAAGTGGCACCGATCTATGTGTTGCTGGCGTCGGATGAGGCGAGTTACATCTCGGGCTCGCGGTATGCGGTGACGGGCGGCAAGCCGATTCTCTAGAGTCGAATGCAATTCCAGTGTGGGAGCGGGCTTGCTCGCGAAGGCGGAGTGTCAGGCAATGCATGTGTAACTGAACCACCGCCTTCGCGAGCAAGCCCGCTCCCACATTGGGTGCTCGGTCAGCCCTTAGATCGTGTCGGGTCAGCCTTGCGCGGGTAGGTTCTTTCTTCCTGAATCCGCCCATCCATGCTGTGAATCCTCAGCGACGCCGTCTTGTCGCTGAGAAACTCCTTCGCCAACTCAACGATCGCCTCCTTGGTCTCTGCCGTATGCCCAAGCCAACGTTGCTGGCTTACGCCGCCACCAAGGGCGCGATTGCGAACTTTACCGGTGGCCTGGCGCAACTGCTGGGCAGCAAGGGCATCCGCGTGAACAGCGTGGCGCCGGGGCCGATCTGGACGCCGTTGATTGTCTCGACGATGCCGGACGAAGACGTGAACAGCTTCGGCAGCGAGACACCGCTGGGCCGCCCCGGCCAGCCGGTGGAAGTAGCACCGATCTATGTGTTGCTGGCGTCGGATGAGGCGAGTTACATCTCGGGCTCGCGGTATGCGGTGACGGGCGGCAAGCCGATTCTCTAGGGTCGGATGCAAATCCAGTGTGGGAGCGGGCTTGCTCGCGAAGGCGGAGTGTCAGGCAATGCATGTGTAACTGAACCACCGCCTTCGCGAGCAAGCCCGCTCCCACATTGGGTGCTCGGTCAGCCCGGAGATCGTGTCGGGTCAGCCTTGCGCGGATAGGTTCTTTCTTCCTGAATCCGCCCATCCATGCTGTGAATCCTCAGCGACGCCGGCTTGTCGCTGAGAAACTCTTTCGCCAACTCAACGATCGCCTCCTTGGTCTCCGCCGTTTTCGACGGCCGTGCCGAGCCCTGCTTGGTCAACGCCCAACCGGTGCCGGTCTTGTTGATGTTGTAGGTATCCATGGTCTGCTCCTTCGACTGAATAAACACGGCACGCGGCAAAACCCGCGCCCTACTATTGCGAGCGCGGCTGCCGGGCAGAGTTCAAGGCAGTTGGCGGGCCAGGTTACGGGCGGCCCTACAGGTCAAACCGATCCACGGCCCTGCGCCGCTCATTGTCGTCGCGCACATCGTAGGTGGCGGTGGTCTGGATATTGGTGTGGTGCGCCAGCTTCTGGGCGATCGACAGGTCGTACTCTTCAATGACCCGCGTGATAAACGAACGGCGGAAATCATGGGGCATGATTTTCACGCCGACCTGTTCCCCACGCTGGCGGGCGATGTAGTAAATCGCGTGTTTGGTGATGCGCTCGCGGGTGATATGGCTGCCCCGGCGAATCCGGTTGAACAGGAAACCGTCGTCCTGCTCACCCGGTTTCAACTGGCTGCGGCGAAACGCCAGCCACGCCTCCAGCTTGGCAAAGGCCCAGGCCGGTGCGTACTTGATCAATTGCTTGTTGCCCTTGCCGGTAACCTGCAGGCTGCGCTCGTCAAAGTTGACCTGGCCCAGCTCGATGTTCACCGATTCTGACTTGCGCATGCCCGAGCCATACAGGATCCCGATCACCGCCGCATCCCGCAGGCCCTGGGGGCGCGGATCGGCGGCGCAGACTTCCATCAACTCACGAATCAGCGTACGCCGCAGGTTGCGCCCCTGGCTCAGCCGCGTGCCGGCCATGGCCTTGACCGAGCGCATCTTCAGCAGGTGGTCCTGGCTGATCAGGCTCATGCGCCAGGCTTCGTTCATCACCCCGCGCACGGCGTTGACGTACAGCGATGAGGTGTTCGGCGCATACCCGTCTTCCCGCAGCACCGCCACCAGGGCCATGACGTGTTCGGGCTGCAGCAGGTGCCAGTCGATATCTTCGAGGTTGATGTCTTCAAAACCCAGGCGGTCGGCGGCGTCCTGCAGCACGTAGCGCATGGTCAGCTGGCTGGAGGGCGCCAGGCGGGTGAGATAGAGGGTCAGCGGGTTGCGGGTAGACTCAGTCAAGGTAGATCAGCCTTTGGATTAAATATGTCGACTAACCATCTGTTTAATCGACATATTTAGTGAATTGGCGAGCGCCGAGTCTAGCGCAGGTCAATCCCCGGGGCTATTCCTGATCGTCTTCCGCCGGGGCTGGCGTCTGCTGCTGGCTCCAGTCGGTGTCCTGCTTCTGCATCAAGGCAAACCAGTGCTGGCGCATGAACTCCAGGTACGGTTTGGGCGCCTTGGCAAAATCTTCTTCGTCGCCGTAACAGCCAGGAAGCGGCAGCTCGGTACCCTGCTCCTTGTACTGGCTGACCAGCGCCTGTTGGGCGGCGATGCTGCAATCCTTGGGCAACGGCATGCCTTGCAGGGCGCCGGCGTCTTCATCCCACCAACTGGCGCCATAGCGGTCGATGCCGCGCAGGCGGTACTTCTGCGACTTGCCGATGTGCATGATCAGCTTGAAATCATTGGGGCTGACGTCACTGGTGCAGGTGCGGCTATACCCTACGGTGACCTGGCTGATGCCATCGCCCAGCAGGTCGGTGACCCGGGTGGCGTCGCTGTTGAAGTGCGCGCCGGCATCGAACTCGCAATGCTGCACGTCGTCGTAGAGCATCCACAGGCGCTTGGGCCGGTCACCGTCGAGCAGGTACTGGGCGGCGTAGACAAAGGCCGACTGCGCACCGTCGTCGTCGCGTTCGCTGACTTGCTCTGCGATTACCAACAGGTTCTTGCCCTGTTTGTCGCTCCAGACGAAGGCGCCGACCTGTTTACCCCGCACTTCTACGCCATCGGGCACCTGGTCGATGGACGTCAGTGCCACGCCGTCATCGGCCCGCACACTCGTGGCCCAGGCCACCGTCATCAACAACACCATCAACATTGGCCGTAAACGCTGCACGCTATTCATCCGACTGCCCTGGCAAGAGATGGCTTACTTTACCGGCACTTGCGCGGCATTGCAGAGAAGATTCTTCAGGAACCAGCCCGCGCGCGGAAAAAGCTACCGGCCCTTCTCGCCTCATCGGCACAGCGTTGTCCGTGCTTCTGCTGTTTACCTGAACCCTAGCTGTCTACCTGCCAAAAAAACGACTTTTTCATCTGCGTTTCATATTCGTTGAACATTTTTGCGCTTAATCTTGGCGGCACGACTTGAGAACGAACCGTACTTTGCAGGTTAACTCGTTGATTCCGCTTTACCTTTGAGCATTTTGGTCTTTACTCACGTAAGCCATGGAAGACCCACTGTGACCTGTCAGGACTGTCGAATGAATGCCACAAATCAACGCTATCTTTGATCGGATGCCCGGCATCCGAGGCTGACGATAACTGCTGTCTTTACGCTCCAAGTTGCTCTAACCCCCGAGGTAATGAATCTTTGAAACCCTATCCAATTCATTGCGTGTCGATCGTTATCCCGGTCTACAACGAACAAGAAAGCCTGCCTGAACTGCTGCGCCGCACCATGGCGGCCTGCAAACAACTGGCTTACGAATACGAAATCATCCTGGTGGACGACGGCAGCCGCGACAACTCCGCGCAATTGCTGGAAGACGCCGCCGCGCTCGAAGGCAGCAATGTAGTGGCGGTGATCCTCAACCGCAACTACGGCCAGCACGCCGCGATCATGGCCGGCTTCGAGCATTGCCGGGGCGACGTGGTGATCACCCTGGACGCCGACCTGCAAAACCCGCCGGAAGAAATCCCGCGTTTGGTCGAACAGGCCGCCCTGGGCTATGACGTGGTTGCCACCGTGCGCAACAACCGCCAGGACTCGGCCTTCCGCCGCTGGCCGTCGCGCCTGATCAACCTCGCCGTGCAACGCTCCACCGGCGTGGCCATGAGCGACTACGGCTGCATGCTGCGTGCTTATCGCCGCACCATCGTCGACGCCATGCTGGCCTGCCGCGAGCGCAGCACCTTTATCCCAATCCTGGCCAACAGCTTTGCGCGCCACACCACGGAAATCCTGGTGCATCACGCCGAGCGTGAACACGGCGAGTCCAAATACAGCCCGATGCGCCTGATCAGCCTGATGTTCGACCTGCTGACCTGCATGACCACCACGCCATTGCGCCTGTTGAGCATCGTCGGTTTCAGCCTGGCGGCCCTGGGCATGCTCTTCGCCTTTGCACTGATCGTGCTGCGTATCGCTTTCGGTTCCGGTTGGGCCGGCGACGGCATGTTCGTGCTGTTCGCCGTATTGTTCGTGTTCACCGGTGGCCAGTTCATCGGCATGGGCCTCCTGGGTGAATACCTCGGCCGCATGTACAGCGATGTGCGGGCCCGCCCACGGTTCTTTATCGAAAAAGTGCTGCGCAACCAACCGGCAGCACCGGCCGAGACCTTTACGGTCGACGGCCTGACGTCCTCCCACACCTCTACTTCTCCTTCCGATCAGGTTTCGTCATGAATTCAAACGCTGTTGTCTTCGCTTACCACGATATTGGCTGTGCTGGCATTGAAGCCCTGCTCAATGCGGGTTACGAAATTGCTGCCGTGTTCACCCATGCCGATGATCCCAAGGAAAACAATTTCTACGGTTCCGTCGCCCAGCTGTGCGCCCGCAATGGCATCCCGGTACACGCCCCGGAAGACGCCAACCACCCGCTGTGGATCGAGCGCATCGCCAAGCTGAACCCGGACTACATCTTCTCGTTCTACTACCGCAACCTGCTGAGCGAAGCCCTGCTGGCCACCGCCAAGAAAGGCGCGTTCAACCTGCACGGCTCCCTGCTGCCTAAGTACCGTGGCCGCGCACCGGCCAACTGGGTGCTGGTGAACGGCGAAACCGAAACCGGCGTGACCCTGCACCGCATGGTCAAGCGTGCCGATGCCGGCGCGATCCTGGCCCAGCAGAAAGTCGTGATCGAGCGCACCGACACCGGCCTGACCCTGCACGCCAAACTGCGTGACGCCGCCACCAACCTGCTGCGCGATGCCCTGCCGCAACTGGCTCAAGGCAAGCTGACCGAAACCGCCCAGGACGAAAGCAAGGCCACCTACTTCGGTCGTCGCACCGCCGCTGACGGCAAACTGGATTGGAAAAAACCGGCTGAAGAGCTGTTCAACCTGGTTCGCGCCGTTACCCAACCGTACCCGGGTGCCTTCTGCGCCGTGGGCGAGCACAAGCTGATCGTCTGGAACGCCGAAGTCGTCAAGGGCAACGAAGGCCTGGCGCCAGGCCGCGTGATCAGCGTCAACCCGCTGCGCATCGCCTGCGGTGAAGACTCCCTGGTGGTCAAGTCCGGCCAGCGCAACGAGAACGGCCTGTACCTGGCCGGCCCATCCCTGGCGGATGAACTGGGCCTGGTGGACGGTTCCGTACTGCGCGGCGCCGAGTCCGGCCGCAAGCCGCGTCGTACCCGCGTGCTGATCCTGGGCGTGAACGGTTTCATCGGTAACCACCTGTCCGAGCGCCTGCTGCGTGACGACCGTTACGAAATCTACGGCCTGGACATCGGCTCCGACGCCATCGAGCGCCTGCGCAGCCACCCGAATTTCCACTATGTGGAAGGCGACATCAGCATCCACTCCGAGTGGATCGAGTACCACATCAAGAAGTGCGACGTGGTCCTGCCGCTGGTGGCCATCGCCACCCCGATCGAATACACCCGCAACCCGCTGCGCGTATTTGAACTGGACTTCGAAGAGAACCTGAAACTGGTTCGCTACTGCGTGAAGTACAACAAGCGCGTGATCTTCCCGTCGACCTCCGAAGTGTATGGCATGTGCCAGGACCAGTACTTCGACGAAGACACCTCCAACCTGGTGGTGGGCCCGGTCAACAAGCAGCGCTGGATCTACTCGGTCTCCAAGCAACTGCTGGACCGCGTGATCTGGGCCTACGGCGACAAGGGCCTGAAGTTCACCCTGTTCCGTCCGTTCAACTGGATGGGCCCGCGCCTCGACCGCCTGGACTCGGCCCGCATCGGCAGCTCCCGCGCCATCACCCAGCTGATCCTGAACCTGGTGGAAGGCACGCCGATCCGTCTGTTCGACGGTGGCGAGCAGAAGCGTTGCTTCACTGACATCGCCGACGGTATCGAAGCCCTGGCGCGCATCATCGATAACGACAACGACAACTGCAACGGCCAGATCATCAACATCGGCAACCCGGAAAACGAAGCCAGCATCCGTCAGTTGGGCGAAGAACTGCTGCGTCAGTTCGAAGCTCACCCGCTGCGCAGCAACTTCCCTCCGTTCGCCGGTTTCCGCGACGTAGAGAGCAAGGCGTTCTACGGCACCGGTTACCAGGACGTGGCGCACCGCAAGCCAAGCATCGACAACGCCAAGCGCCTGCTGAACTGGGAGCCTACCGTGGAGATGAGCGAAACCATCGGCAACACCCTGGATTTCTTCCTGCGTGAAGCCATGCTCGAAATCGCGGACAAGCGCTGATGCAAGCGGGTCTACGCATCGACGTCGACACCTACCGAGGCACCCGCGAAGGGGTGCCAAGGTTGTTGGAGTCGCTCGACGAAGCCGGGGTCAAGGCGACCTTCTTCTTCAGCGTCGGGCCGGACAACATGGGGCGCCACTTGTGGCGCCTGATCCGTCCGCAGTTCCTGTGGAAGATGCTGCGCTCCAACGCTGCCGGTTTGTACGGCTGGGACATTTTGCTGGCCGGCACCGCGTGGCCGGGCAAACCCATTGGTCGCGACCTGGGGCACCTGATGCGCCAGGCCAAGGCCGCCGGGCATGAAGTCGGGCTGCACGCCTGGGATCATCACGGCTGGCAAGCCAACACCGGGCGCTGGAGCGATGCACAGCTGATCGAGCAGATTCGCCGTGGCGTCGACACCTTGAGCGACATCCTCGGTGAACCCATCGACTGCTCAGCCGCCGCCGGCTGGCGTGCCGATGAGCGCGTGGTGCAAGCCAAGCAACAGTTCAACTTCCGCTACAACAGCGATTGCCGTGGTACCAGCCTGTTCCGGCCGACCCTGGCGGATGGCAGTGCCGGCACGCCACAAATTCCGGTGGACATGCCGACCTTCGACGAAGTCGTGGGCCCGGTGGTGGCCGCCAAGGATTTCAATAGCTACATCCTCGACCGCTTCAAGCCGTCGAAGCTCAACGTCTATACGATCCACGCAGAAGTAGAAGGGATTCTGATGGCCAATGATTTTCGCCAGTTGCTCGCCCAGGCAGGGCAGCGCGGCATCGCGTTCAAACCGTTGGGCGACCTGTTGCCCGCCGACCTCACCACCCTGCCCCAGCAACAGCTGGTGCGTGGTGCGTTGAGCGGCCGTGAAGGCTGGCTCGGAGTGCAAAAGGCATGATCCGGCGCTGGGCCCTGCCCCTGCTCCTGCTGGCCTTCGGGGTGTTCTACCTGATCCCGTTGGCCACCCACGGGCTGTGGATTCCCGACGAAACCCGCTATGCGCAGATCAGCCAGGAAATGCTGCTGACCGGCAAATGGGCCTCGCCACACTTCATGGGGATTCGCTACTTCGAGAAACCGGCGGCCGGGTACTGGATGATCGCGCTGGGCCAGGCGATTTTCGGGCAGAACCTGTTCGGCGTGCGTTTTGCCTCGGCCTTGAGCACTGGCTTGAGCATCCTGCTGGTGTATTTCGTGGCCCGGCGTTTGTGGAACGACCCGCGCAAGAGCCTGGTCAGCGCCGTGCTGTACATGAGTTTTGTCAGCGTCGCGTTCCTGGCGGGCTATGCCAACCTCGACCCGCAGTTCACCTTCTGGGTCAACCTGACCGGGGCGGCGCTGTGGTTCTGCTTCGACAGCACCACCACCCGCGGCCGCCTGTGGTCGTGGGCCTTGCTCGGGTTCGCCTGCGGCATGGGGTTCATGACCAAGGGTTTCCTTGCCTGGTTGCTGCCGGTGCTGATCGCCCTGCCCTACGTGCTCTGGCAAAAACGCATTCGTGAACTGCTCACCTATGGCCTGGTGGCCGTGGTGGTGGCGATTGTCGTGAGCCTGCCCTGGGCGCTGATGGTGCATGCCCAGGAACCGGACTACTGGAATTTCTTCTTCTGGCACGAGCACATCCAGCGCTTTGCCGGCGACGACGCCCAGCACTCCGAGCCCTTCTGGTATTACCTGCCGCTGATGGTTGCGTTCACCCTGCCGTGGATGGCGTTGCTGCCGTCCACCGTGAAGCAGGCATGGCTGGAAAAACGCAACAGCAAGGTCGCCTTCCTGCTGCTGTGGCTGCTGATGCCGCTGGCGTTCTTCAGCCTGGCCAAGGGCAAGCTGCCGTCGTACATCATGCCGTGCCTGCTGCCACTGGCGCTGCTGATGGGGCATACCCTCGCCGACAAACTGGCCCAGGCCCGTGGCCGCGTACTGCGCATCAACGGCTGGGTGAATCTGGTCATTGGCATATTGGCGTTGCTGGCCCTGACCTGGTTCCAGCTGAAAAAACCGGTGTACGAGCACGGCCAGGAAACACTCAGCCTGGTGCTGGTGTTCGTCTTCCTGTTCGGCTGGATCATCGCCAACCTGCTGCAAGCCGCCCGCCCGTTGCACATGTGGGCCGCACCGGTGATGGGCAGCTGGTTGCTGGTGGCGCTGGTGCCGGCCGCGTTGCCGCACTCGGTGGTTTATAACAAGACCCCCGACCAGTTCATCATCGACCACCTCCAGGAGCTGCAGCCGACCACTGCGTTGCTGAGCAACGACCTCGGCGCCGCATCGGCCTTGTCATGGCGCCTGCAGCGTCCTGAAGTGATGCTCTACAACACCGTTGGCGAAGTGAAATACGGCATCGCCTTCCCGGACACCGCTTACCGCAAGATCGATGCCGCCAGCGTCCAGCAATGGATGAGCGAGGCGCGCAAGCAAGGCTCGGTGGGCGTGGTGATGCGGGTCAAGGGTGACGACGAACGCCAGGAAGTGGACCTGCTGCCCAAAGACGGCAAGCGTTACGAGCAGGGCAATATCGTGATTCTGATCTTCCCGCAGAGCGCGCCATGACCACTCTGTTGCTGTTGTTAGGTGCCTGCCTGCTGACCTGCATGGGCCAGGTGTCCCAGAAGTTTGCCGTGGAAGGCTGGCGTGACCAGCCCGACGGTTGGGCCCTGAAGCTGCGCTCGCCGTGGCTGTGGTCGGCGCTGGTGTGCCTGGGCCTGGGTTTGCTGGTGTGGCTGCTGGTGCTGCAACGTTTGGAAGTCGGCATCGCCTACCCGATGCTGAGCCTCAACTTTGTATTGGTCACCCTGGTGGCGCGCTTTGTGTTCCACGAACACATCGATGGTCGCCACTGGTTCGGCGTGCTGCTGGTGATTGCCGGTGTGGTGCTGCTGGGGCGTCAGGTATGAGTCGCGCTCGCGGTTTTGCCCTGGCCCTGGGCAGCGTGGCACTGGTCAGCGGTGCCCAGTTGGGCATGCGCTGGAGCATGACGCGCCTGCCATTGCCCACCGAATGGCTGACAGCACTCAACACGGGTGCCATCGACCTCGGCGCACTGGGCGTGGTGATCCTGGCGATCATCGCCTATGCCCTGTCGATGCTCTGCTGGCTTGGCGCGCTCAAAGACCTGCCGCTGGGCCGTGCCTACTCGCTGCTCAGCATCAGCTACGCATTGGTCTACCTGCTGGCCGCCAGCCTGCCGGTGTTCAACGAACATTTTTCGCTTTCAAAAACTGCGGGAGTGGCCTTGGTCATTCTCGGAGTCCTGACTATCAACTCTCGTCGTGCTAGCACCACAAGTCCCAGGAATGCCCCATGAAAATCAGTGTATTTGGTAGTGGTTACGTCGGTCTGGTGCAGGCCACCGTATTGGCCGAAGTCGGCCACGATGTCATCTGCATGGACGTTGACGAGAACAAGGTCAAGCTGCTGCAACAGGGCCACGTGAGCATCTTCGAGCCGGGGCTGGCGGCCATGGTCAAGGAAAACCTCGAAGGCGGACGCCTGACGTTTACCTATGATGAAAAACTCGCCGTCGAACATGGCGAAGTGCTGTTCATCGCCGTGGGCACCCCCTCCGATGAAGACGGTTCGGCCGACCTGAAATACGTGCTGTCCGTGGGCGATGCAGTGGCTCGCCACCGTATCGACCCGGTGATCCTCGTGGAAAAATCCACCGTACCCGTAGGCACCGGCGACACCTTGCGTGCGCACATGGAAAAAGCCCTGCGCATTGCCGGCCGCCACCTGGAGTTCGATATCGTCTCCAACCCGGAATTCCTCAAGGAAGGCTCGGCCGTTGCCGACTGCCGCCGCCCGGACCGGATCGTCATCGGCTGCGAACGTGAAGAAGTGCGCGAGGTGATGCGTGAGTTGTATGCACCGTTCAACCGCAACCACGACCGCATCATCTTCATGGACCTGCGCAGCGCCGAACTGACCAAGTACGCCGCCAACTGCATGCTGGCCACCAAGATCAGCTTTATCAACCAGATCGCCGAACTGGCCGAACACCTGGGCGCCGACATCGAAGCCGTGCGCCTGGGCATTGGTGCCGACTCGCGTATCGGCTACCACTTCATCTACCCAGGCTGCGGTTATGGCGGCTCGTGTTTCCCCAAGGACATGCGCGCCCTGATCCACAGCGCCAAGGCCGCCAACTGCTCCAGCGACCTGCTGGAAGCCGTGGAAGCCATCAACCAGCGCCAGAAGAGCAAGCTGTTCGAACGCGCCAATGCATTCTTCAAGGGCGACCTGCGCGGCAAGACCTTCGCCTTGTGGGGCCTGGCGTTCAAGCCCAACACCGACGACATGCGCGATGCGCCAAGCCGGGTGCTGATGGAAGCCTTGTGGGCCGCCGGCGCCAATGTACGTGCGTTTGACCCGGAAGCCATGCAGGAAACCCAGCGCATCTACGGTGATGACCCGCGCCTGATGCTGATGGGCACCCCGGAATCCACCCTGAGTGGCTCTGACGCCTTGATCATCTGCACAGAATGGCAACAGTTCAAGGCACCGGACTTCGACCTGATCCAGCAACGCCTGAAAACCCCGGTGATCTTCGACGGCCGCAACCTGTACGACGGCGAACGCCTGGCACGCAAAGGCATCCAGTACTTCCCGATGGGCCGCGGCGATTCCTGCAACTTGCCGATCCCCCAGCAAAACTGGGCGCCTCAGGCCGAGGAAGCCTGAGACGTGGACAAAGCTCATCGGCCCCTGCTCAGCCCGACGATCCGCCGACACTCATGGGTGCTGGGGCTCCTGGCACTGGTCCTGTTTATCGCAGGCAACTGGAACCAGGCAATCATCGGCTTTGACTCGCGCTTCGTGCTGTTCGCCCAGGAGATGCTGCGCCATGGGCCGGGGTTCTTCCCGACGACGTACGGGCAACCTTATGCCGATTACCTGGCCACCTCGACGCTGATGACCTGGCTGCTGTCCCTGCCCCTGGGGCAGGTCACCAGCCTGACGGCCTGGCTGCCCACGGCCATCGCTTCGGCGCTGCTCGTGGTGCTGGTCTACCGGCTGACGGCGCCCTACTCCCGGCGCTGGGCGCTGCTGAGCATCACGGTGATGCTGCTCAGCAGCACCTTCATCAGCGAAACCCGCGCGGTGTCCCTCGACCAGATGCTGGCGGCAGTGGCCCTGACAGTCTTCTACCTGGGTTACGCCCACGACCACTTCGGCGCCGGCAAGCGCCTGCACTGGCTGTTTGCGCTGCTGATCGTGGGGTTCGCGATCCGTGGACCGATCGGCCTGGTGATCCCCACCGGCATGCTGTGCAGCTATTACCTGATCAATCGGCAATGGCGCCAGCTGTTCAGTTTCGGCCTGCTGGCGTTGGCGTTACTGGCGGCGTGCGTGGGCCTGCTGTTGCTGCTGGCCAAGCTCAGTGGCGGTGAAACGTTCATGCAGGACGTGATCCGCATGCAGTTCCTGGGTCGCATGGACGGCACCGAAGGCTCCGGCAGCGCGCTGTATTACTTCAGCAGTTCGCTGGGCAACTACGCGCCGGCGTATCCGTTGGCAATACTCGCGCTGATTGCGATTATCGCCGGTGGCCGCGAGGACAAGGGCCCGGCGCTGAAACTGGTGCTGTACTGCCTCGCCGCCGGCTTGATCGTGATGATCGGCTTGTCGGTGCCCCAGGCGAAAAAAGCGCGCTATGTGCTGCCGATGCTGCCCCTGGCAGCAATCATCGCCGCGTACCCGTTCCAGGTGTCGCGGGGCAGACTGTTCGCCGGGCTGCGCTGGCTGATGCTGGGGTTGTGGACGATCATTCCGGGGCTGCTGATCGCAGGCTTGTTCGTGGCGCGTCATCGCTTCCCCGAGCAGATTGGCAGCCTCAATCCGGTGTTCGGGATCCTGATCGCGATCCAGGTGCTGGCACTGGGCTTGCTGTTCAACCGGCGGCTTCGCTACGTGGGCCCGGCCTTCGCCGCGGTATTGGCGGTGTGGCTGGCGTATATCGTGATGGTCGAGCCGCTGGAGCGCCGGTTGTATGACACGCGCACCTTTACCCTCCAGGCCCATGCGCTGACCCAGCAACAACCGGCGCCGCTGGTATTGCACGCACTGGGCAAGGACGCAAAAGCCATCAAGTTCATGGTCAACCTCGATTGCGACCGGGTGCCGTTGTTTACCCAGTTGCCTGCCGACCTGGCGCCGATCCAGGCTCCTGCATGGCTGATCATGAGCCAGTCGGACTATGAAGCGTTGAGCGACCCGCGTTTTCGTTCACTGCAGCCGGTACTGACCGGCCAGTTCGACAAGAACCCCTACGTACTGCTGCATTTGATCAAACCCGCACAACCTTGATACACGGCGCGGGATAAGCGGAACCAACCGCTTATCCCGCACCAGTACATTCAGTAGTTATAAATCCAAGTGTATGTAAGAAACTTCTTTGCCACTTCAACTTCGAAACTTTTAGCGTAGCAACTATCGAGAAACATCCTACGCATCTATACGCTGCTACCGATAAGACGCCCTCTTCCCGCCCCTAGCCCTCGACTGTAGACTCGCCTGCCAAGCGAGTTAATTATTTAATACCTTTTAACTATTTTCAGAAGTTCCAAAGGTGCGGTGTAAGGCATTCCTGTTACTTTCGAAAGAAACTCGACGAACGTAGCAGCAAGCCATCAATCAAGACATGCCCCGCTTAAACGAACAGTCGAAATAACAATAAAGACCTTTTAAACAGCATTCAGCGCTGCCGTTTATTTCATTTAGAGGAATGTTTTGTGTCCGACCGTCGATTGCCCGACCCCTCAACCTCTGACGCTGTCGCGCCTTTGTCCCGCGACAGAGTCAATGCGGGTTACATCCCGCTGCCAAAACTGGATCGGCTGATGGAACTGCGTGATGCACTGGTGGTGCTCAAGGGGCCATTGGCCAACAATCCATCGCTGCGGGAAAATGTACAAAACCTGCTGATCAACGAGGAAACCGATGACCGTGTGCTGGGCAAGATCAGCAACCCCATGCCACCGCCAACCCGCCTGATACCGTTTGGCTGACACGTTTTACTGCAAAAATACTGCACTTGACCTGCATTAATATGCATTGGCAGCAGTCTTCATCGATTGGCACACTGCGCAGGTTCCTCCCCCAAATGCAGGAACTTCTTTAAAGGGCTTTTCCGGGAAACCAGGCAAGCCTTTTTTTTCGCCCGCTTTTCACGGATCGTCTGTCAATGCTCGCTCGCTGGTTACCCGCTGCCATCAATACCCGCCCTGCCGAATGGAGTCGTGCCGCCATCGGCATGGCCCTGGGCACACTGTTCAGCGTCTGGGTGTGCGCCCAGGTGTTCGGCACCGAGGTGGCCCTGCACCTGATAGGCCCGCTGGGAGCCTCGGCGGTGCTGCTGTTTGCCGTATCCTCCGGCGCGCTGGCCCAGCCCTGGTCGATCATCGGCAGCTACCTGTGTGCCGGGATCGTTGCGCTGCTGGTGGCCCGGGTATTGGGCCGAACGCTGGGCAGCGCATGCCTGGCTGCCGGGATGACCGTGATCCTGATCTGCTGGCTGCGCTGCCTGCATCCACCGGCGGGCGGCCTGGCCATGAGCCTGGTGCTGGCTGACCCTGCCTCGATTGCCATGGGCTGGCACGAACTTGCCGCAGTCATGCTGGGAGCCACAGCCTTGTTGGCCTGCGCGCTGGCCTACAACAACGCCACGCGCACGCGTTACCCCAAGGGCACCCGCGAACCGGCTGCGCCGATCTTTATGCCAATCGCCACCGAAAACCCCGGGATCAGCGCCGAGGACCTCAAGCAGGCCCTCGCCGAGCGCGAGCAGTTCCTGGACGTTACCCCGCAGGAGCTGGAGGAGCTGATCCAGGCCAGCGAGCGGTATGCCCGGCGGCGCACCATCGGCGCGGTTTTCCAGCACCAGGGCCAGCCTCCTCCATAAGGCAAAAATGCAAAAACGACCTGCATGATTCCGACTTGTACTGGGCAAATTTGCACTGGTACGATCGCGAGATGGTTCGCCCGCGAACATCTTGATAAAGAACAATAAAAGCAGGGAGTTAGAGATGACTGCTCAGGTTTCATCCGAGGCAAGCAGCGCCGGGATTGTGCAAGACGAGGTCCTGGCGCACGTACGCAACCATATTGGCCACCTGACCCTCAATCGCCCCGCAGGCCTTAACGCCCTCACCCTGGACATGGTCCGCAGCCTCAGCCGGCATTTGCAGGCGTGGGCGGACGATCCCCAGGTGCATGCCGTGGTGTTGCGCGGTGCCGGTGAAAAAGCCTTCTGCGCCGGCGGCGACATTCGCTCGCTGTACGACAGCTTCAAGAGCGGCGACACCCTCCACGAAGACTTCTTCGTCGAGGAATACGCCCTCGACCTCGCCATTCACAACTATCGCAAACCGGTCCTGGCACTGATGGACGGCTTCGTCCTTGGCGGTGGCATGGGCCTGGTGCAAGGCGCCGACCTGCGGGTGGTCACCGACCGCAGCCGCCTGGCAATGCCCGAGGTGGCCATCGGGTATTTCCCTGACGTGGGCGGCAGCTATTTCCTGCCGCGCATTTCCGGGGAACTGGGGATCTACCTCGGGGTGACCGGCGTGCAGATTCGTGCCGCCGACGCCCTGTATTGCGGCCTGGCGGACTGGTACCTCGACAGCGCCCGGCTCGCCGACCTCGACCAGCGCCTGGACCGCCTGGAATGGCACGATTCTCCCCTCAAGGACCTGCAAGGCCTGCTGGCCAGCCTCGCGGTGCAACAATTGCCCGACGCCCCCCTGGCGGCGCTACGCCCAGCCATCGATCACTTCTTTGCCTTGCCGGACGTGCCGAGCATCGTCGAGCAATTGCAGCAAGTCACCGTCGCCGACAGCCATGACTGGGCATTGACCACCGCCAGCCTGATGCAGACGCGCTCCCCCCTGGCCATGGCCGTGACCCTGCAGATGCTGCGTCGCGGGCGCCACCTGCCGCTGGAGCAATGCTTTGCCCTGGAACTGCACCTGGACCGCCAATGGTTTGCCCGTGGCGACCTGATCGAAGGCGTCCGCGCCCTGCTGATCGACAAGGACAAAACCCCTCGCTGGAACCCTCCAACCCTGCAGGCGTTGGAGGCTGATCATGTCGAAAGCTTCTTCCGCGACTTCGACAAGAACGGGAACTAAGTCATGCAAGATATTGAATTTACAGAAGAACAAGTGATGATCCGCGACATGGCGCGGGACTTTGCCCGTGGCGAAATCGCCCCCCACGCCCAGGCTTGGGAAAAGGCCGGCTGGATCGACGATGCTTTGGTCGCCAAGATGGGCGAGTTGGGTTTGCTGGGCATGGTGGTGCCCGAAGAATGGGGCGGCACCTACGTCGACTACGTGGCCTACGCCCTGGCAGTGGAAGAGATTTCCGCTGGCGACGGCGCTACCGGCGCACTGATGAGTATCCATAATTCAGTGGGTTGCGGGCCAATCCTAAACTACGGCTCACAAGCACAAAAGGAAACCTGGTTGGCGGAACTGGCCAGCGGCCAGGCCATCGGTTGCTTCTGCCTTACCGAACCCCAGGCCGGTTCCGAAGCGCACAACCTGCGCACCCGCGCTGAACTGCGGGACGGCCAGTGGGTGATCAACGGCGCCAAGCAATTCGTCAGTAACGGCAAGCGCGCCAAGCTGGCGATCGTGTTTGCAGTGACCGACCCGGAGCTGGGCAAGAAAGGCATCTCGGCGTTCCTGGTGCCGACCAACACCCCGGGCTTCGTGGTGGACCGTACCGAGCACAAGATGGGCATTCGTGCCTCCGACACCTGTGCCGTCACCCTCAACCAGTGCACCGTACCGGAAGCCAACCTGCTGGGTGAACGCGGCAAGGGCCTGGCCATCGCCCTGTCCAACCTCGAAGGCGGACGCATCGGGATTGCCGCCCAGGCGCTGGGTATTGCGCGTGCCGCCTTTGAGGCCGCGCTGGCCTATGCCCGTGACCGGGTGCAGTTCGACAAGGCGATCATCGAGCACCAGAGCGTGGCCAACTTGCTGGCCGACATGCAAACCCGCCTGAATGCGGCGCGCTTGCTGATCCTGCACGCCGCCCGATTGCGCAGTGCGGGCAAGCCATGCCTGTCGGAGGCCTCCCAGGCCAAGCTGTTTGCCTCGGAAATGGCCGAGAAGGTGTGCTCTTCAGCCATGCAGATTCATGGGGGTTATGGCTATCTGGAGGACTACCCGGTGGAGCGTTACTACCGGGATGCGCGGATTACCCAGATTTACGAGGGCACCAGCGAGATTCAGCGGATGGTGATTGCCAGAGAATTGAAAAACTACCAGCTGTAACAGGTATTTCGCATAACCCATGTGGGAGCGGGCTTGCTCGCGAAGGCGGTGAATCAGTCGATACATCGGGTGACTGTAATACCGCCTTCGCGAGCAAGCCCGCTCCCACATTTTTTGATCTTCAGCGTTTCAGGACAGTGTTTACTTGTCCTTGAACTCCGGCGCACGCTTGGCCACAAACGCCGCCATGCCTTCCTTCTGATCCAGCGTGGCAAACGCCGCGTGGAACACCCGGCGCTCAAAGCGCACGCCTTCAGACAGGCTCACTTCAAACGCACGGTTCACGCTTTCCTTGACCATCATGCTGATGGGCACCGACTTGCCGGCGATCAGGGTCGCGACCTTCAATGCTTCGTCCAACAGCTCATCCGCCGGCACGATGCGCGCAACGATCCCACAGCGTTCGGCTTCCACCGCATCGATAAAGCGCCCGGTCAGGCACATTTCCATGGCTTTGGCCTTGCCCACGGCGCGAGTCAGGCGTTGGGTGCCGCCCATGCCCGGCAGCACGCCGAGGTTGATTTCCGGCTGGCCAAACTTGGCGTTGTCACCCGCCAGGATGAAGTCGCACATCAAGGCCAGTTCACAGCCGCCACCCAGGGCAAACCCGTTGACCGCCGCGATGATCGGCTTGCGGCGGTTGGCCACGCGATCGCTGTCGCTGAACAGGTCGTCGAGGTAGATCTGCGGGTAGGTCAGCTCGGCCATTTCCTTGATGTCGGCACCGGCGGCAAAGGCTTTTTTCGAGCCGGTTAGCACGATGCAGCCGATTTCCGGGTTGGCTTCCAGGCTGTCCAGCGCCTGGTTCAGCTCGCTGACCAGTTGCGCGTTCAGGGCGTTCAGCGCTTGCGGGCGATTGAGGGTGATCAGCCCGACCCGGCCCTGCACGTCCAGCAAAATGCTTTCGTAACTCATAGAGACTCCTCAGAGATTGCGTGAAATGACCATGCGTTGAATATCGCTGGTGCCTTCGTAAATCTGGCAGACCCGCACATCGCGGTAGATCCGCTCCAGGGGAAAGTCGCTCAGGTAACCGTAACCGCCGAGGGTTTGCAAGGCTGCCGAGCAGACCTTTTCGGCCATTTCCGAAGCAAACAGCTTGGCCATGGACGCTTCCACCAGCGCCGGCTTGCCGCTGTCACGCAGGGCGGCGGCGTAATGCACCATCTGCCGCGCCACGGCGATTTGCGTCGCCATGTCCGCCAGGCGGAAGGCCACGGCCTGGTGCTCGATGATCGGCTTGCCAAAGCTTTCCCGCTCGCGGGCGTAGTCCCGGGCCGCTTCAAATGCCGCCCGTGCCATGCCTACCGCTTGCGAAGCAATGCCGACACGCCCGCCTTCGAGGTTGGCCAGGGCGATCCGGTAGCCTTCGCCCTCCTCGCCCAAACGATTGGCCACCGGCACCTTCACATCCTCAAACAGGATCTGGCAGGTGTCGGAAGCATGCTGGCCGAGCTTGTCCTCGACCCGCGCGACGCTGTAGCCCGGCGAGTCGGTGGGCACGATAAAGGCGCTGATGCCGCGTTTGCCGGCAGCCGGATTGGTGACTGCAAACACAATCACGATCCCGGCGTTTTGCCCGGAGGTGATGAACTGCTTGCAGCCATTCAAGACGTAGTGATCACCCTCCAGCCGGGCACGGGTTTTCAGGCCGCTGGCGTCGGAACCGGCCTGGGGCTCGGTCAAGGCAAACGCACCGAGCATCGCACCACTGGCCAGGGGCTTGAGGAACTGCTCGCGCTGTTGATCATTGCCGAACTTGAGGATCGGCACGCAGCCCACGGAGTTGTGCACGCTCATGATGGTCGAGCAGGCGCCGTCACCGGCAGCGATCTCTTCCAGGGCCATGGCGTAGGCCAGGTAGCCGGTATCACAGCCGCCCCATTGCTCCGGGACCAGCATGCCGAAAAAGCCCAGCTCGGCCATTTCACCAATGGCTTCCTTGGGAAAGCGATGCTCGCGGTCCCACTCGGCAGCGAACGGTTTAAGGCGTTCCTGGGCAAATTGCCGGGCGGCTTCGCTGATTTGCAGTTGTTCGTCATTCGGCAGCATAGGTGTTCCTTAGTACAGGCATTCAACGGCCATGGCCGTGGCTTCACCGCCGCCGATGCAGATAGCTGCAACGCCGCGCTTGAGGCCTTTCTGGCGCAGGGCCGAAAGCAGGGTCACCAGGATCCGCGCGCCGGAGGCGCCAATCGGATGGCCCAGGGCACAGGCACCGCCGTGGATGTTGACCTTGCTGTGGGGAATCTCCAGCTTGCTCATGGTCACCAGGCTGACCACGGCAAAGGCTTCGTTGATTTCAAACAGGTCGACTTCGTCAAGGTTCCAGCCGGTCTTGCTCATCAGCTTGCGGATCGCCCCCACCGGCGCTACCGGGAACAGGCCAGGCTCATCGGCAAACGCCGCGTGGCCATGGATCACCGCCAGAGGCTTGAGCCCGCGCTTGTGCGCTTCGGACTGGCGCATCAGCAGCAGCGCCGCCGCACCGTCGGAAATCGAACTGGAGTTGGCTGCCGTCACCGTGCCGCCTTCACGGAAGGCCGGCTTCAGGGTGGCGATCTTGTCCAGCTTGGCTTTCGGCGGCTGTTCGTCGTGGATGATGGTTTTCTGTTCCTTGCCCACGGTGACCTGCACCGGGACGATTTCGGCGATGAAGTTGCCGTCGGTGATCGCCTGTTGCGCACGGGTCAGGGACGCAATCGCGAACGCGTCCTGGGCCTCGCGGGAAAAGCCGTTGTGCTCGGCGCAGTCCTCGGCAAAGGTGCCCATCAGGCGGCCCTTGTCGTAGGCGTCTTCGAGGCCGTCGAGGAACATGTGGTCGAGCACCCGGCCGTGGCCCATGCGATAGCCGCTGCGGGCGCGGTCCAGCAGGTACGGCGCGTTGGACATGCTCTCCATGCCACCGGCGATGGCCACCTCCACGCTGCCTGCCAGCAACGCGTCATGGGCCAGGATCGTGGCTTCCATGCCCGAGCCGCACATCTTGTTGAGGGTGGTGCAGCGCGTGGACTTGTCCAGGCCAGCACCCAGCGCCGCCTGGCGTGCCGGCGCCTGGCCGAGGCCGGCGGGCAGCACGCAGCCGAACAGCACTTCATCCACGGCATCGGAAGCGATACCGGCGCGTTCGACCGCTGCACGAATCGCCGCAGCGCCCAGTTGCGGAGCGGTGAGGCCTTTGAGATCACCCTGGAACCCGCCCATCGGGGTGCGTACCGCGCTGACAATAACGATTGGATCAGTCATGAAAATCTCCTTATTTGGCTGCCATGCGCAAGGCGCCGTCGAGACGGATCACCTCGCCGTTGAGCATGCTGTTTTCAATGATATGCCGCACCAGCGCGGCGTACTCGCCCGGTTTGCCCAGGCGCGGCGGGAATGGCACGCCGGCGGCGAGGGATTCGCGCACTTGCGGCGTCATGCCCGCCATCATCGGAGTTTCGAAAATACCGGGGGCGATGGTCATCACCCGAATCCCGTAGCGCGCCAGTTCGCGGGCCGCCGGCAGGGTCAGGCTGGCAATCGCGCCCTTGGAAGCGGCATAGGCCGCCTGGCCGATCTGGCCGTCAAACGCTGCCACTGAAGCGGTATTGATGATCACACCGCGCTCGCCATCGGCATTCGCCTCGGTTTCAGCGATAGCCGCTGCAGCCAGGCGCAGCAGGTTGAAACTGCCGATCAGGTTGACGTTGATCACCTGGGCGAAGTTGGCCAGCACGTGCGGGCCATTTTTGCCGAGGATTTTCTCGCCCCGCACCACACCGGCACAGTTGACCAACCCATGCAAACCGCCAAAGGCGGCGACGGTGGCCTGTACCGCCGCTTCGGCAGCGGCTTCCTGGCTGATATCGGCGACCACGCTGCGGGCCTGCGCGCCGAGCTTTTGCGCCTGGGCGGCCACTGCGTCGGCGTTCAGGTCCACCAGCATCACCTTGGCACCGGCCGCCACGAGCATCTCGGCGGTTGCCGCGCCGAGGCCTGAAGCGCCACCGCTGACCAGAAAAACCTTGTTCTCAATCTGCATCATTGTTTCCTTGAAGAATGGGTCACGCCGTGGCCGCCTGGGCCTTGGCAATTTCCTGATTACGCAAAATGAAGCGTTGCAGCTTGCCGCTCGGGGTCTTGGGCAGCTCGCTGACAAATTCGATTTCCCGCGGGTACGAGTGAGCGGCCAGGCGCTTGCGCACGTGCTGGCGCAGCTCTTCGGCCAGGGCCGGCTCGGCGCGGTACTGCTCGCTGAGTACCACAAACGCCTTGACGATCTCGGTGCGTTCCGGACATGGCTTACCCACCACGGCGGCCTCCACCACGGCCGGATGCTCGATCAAGGCGCTTTCTACGTCGAACGGCCCCACGCGATAGCCGGAGGTGGTGATCACATCGTCGCTGCGCCCGACAAAGCTGATGCTGCCATCGGGGTTCAGCTCCACCGTATCGCCGCTGAGGTAGTACTTGCCGACGAAGGCCTTGGTCTTGACGCCGTCATAACCGGCAAACCAGCACATCGGCGATTGCTCGCGGTCGATAGCCAGGATGCCTGGTTGGCCGGCGGGCAACTCCTGATGGTTGTCGTCCAGCACCACGATGCGATGGCCCGGCGAGGCAAAGCCCGCGGAGCCGACGTGCACCGGATGCTCCAGGCCATGGTGATTGCACAGCACCATGCCCAACTCGGTCTGGCCGTAGTGGTCGTGGATGGTCACGCCGAGGTTATCGGCGAACCAGCGGATCACTTCCGGGTTCAGCGGCTCGCCGGCACTGCTGACAATACGCAGCTTGCCCTTGATCGACTTGGCGAACTGCTCGCCCCCGGCGATCAGCAGGCGGTAGGCGGTGGGCGAACCGGTGAGGTTGGTAATCCCGTATTTGTTGATGACACGGCACGTGCTTTCGAGGGTGAACGGGCCATCGTAGAAGGTGATCGGGTGGCCCATGGACAAGGGGCCGGTCACGCCGAAATAGATGCCGTAGGCCCAGCCCGGGTCGGCGACGTTCCAGAATGCGTCTTCGGGGCGCAGGTCGACGGCGTCGCGGGTGTAGCTCTGGAACGCAACGATTGCCTTGAGCGGCACGGCCAGGGCTTTCGACGGGCCGGTGGTGCCTGAGGTGAACATCAGCAGGAACGGGTCGTCGGCGCCCAGCAATACGGGTTCGCAGAGGTTGGAATAGTTGGGCAGCTCGGCCCAGAAGCTGAAATCGCCGCGCACGATGCCTTCGCCGTTGGGGCCGGCGACGGTGACGATGGTCGGGCAGTCGGCCACTTCCGTCAGTTTGGGACGGTTTACTGCATCGGTCACCACCAGCGCGGCGCCGGAGCTGTTCAGGCGGTGTTCGATGGCCTTGGGGCCGAAGGCGGTGAACAGCGGCTGATAGACCGCGCCGATGCGCCAGGTGGCGAGGACGACCACCAGCAGCTCGGCGGTGCGTGGCAGGAGGCCTGCCACCTTGTCGCCGCGATTGACGCCCTGGGCCAGGAGGAAGTTGGCGAAGCGTGCGGCCTGGTCTTGCAGCTGGGTGAAGGTGGACGTGGCGCTGCGGCCGTCCTTGCCCTCCCAGAACAGTGCGATGCGGCCAGGTAATGCGTGGCGGTCGCAGCATTCGACGCAGGCGTTGAGGGCCTGCAGGTTGCCCGACAAGGCAGCGTCGACGGTGTGTTGGTAGTTGAACTGGGTGGTGGCAGCCGAGTAATCACGCATCGCTTCAAATCCCTGTGTGTTTTTTATTTTCAGGATGGGTACGTAGACCGGTGAAATAGTCGCTCTAGAGCGGTGGGGGGGGCAATGGTCAAAGCTTTCAACTTGGTTGACTGGTTTGGCCAATGGGGGGGCGCTGTTTGGTGTGTGTGAG
>NZ_JACAOM010000136.1:0-53811 GCF_013386245.1 Pseudomonas sp. 21615526
GGTGGACGCGACAACTACCTTGAAAAACGCCGCCGCCGTGCTTTTGCTTTTGATTTTGATCTGCGGGCCCCGTCAACCACGATGGCCGCAAGTAGGCACGGTGGAGCGGGTAAACCGGCAAGGATGCCGGTTTAGCCGCGCCGGGCCATGGATGGCCCGTCGCGGCGGCCCGCGGAACCGGGCCGGAGTGCGGGCATGCCGAGCCTAAGCGAGGCACCGAGTGGTGGGGCAGAGACCTTTTGGTTACTTTTGGCTGGGCCGGCATTCCGGGCGTTTGCCAAAAGTGACTCGCTGTAAGAGCGAAACCATAGGCGGCCGTTACCTAAATAATGGATATGTACCCCGAACAAAAACCTCAGCGCACCAAGCTCAAATCCACCCGCCCATCACGCACCGGCGGACACCAGTAATACCCCCCAGTCAACGGCTTGCTAATGCGATACAACCCATCAACAATCCCATCCTCAAGCCCACTCATCCGCCGCAGTTGGGCTTCAAACGCATCAAACGAATGCCCAAACGCCAGGAACATCAACCCCGCCTGACCATTCTCGGCCCATGGCATCGACCGCCGCACCACAAACGCCTCCGGGGTAAAACTCTCCTGAGCCGTACGCTTGGTGTGCGCCGACTCCGGCGCATCCTCCAGCTCCTCGTTATCACCATGGCGCCGACCAATAATGTGGTCCCGCTCCAGAGCCGGCAACGCCGCAAACCCATCCAGATCATGCTGCCACTGCTGGATCGCCGCAAAACTCGCACCACCCTGCGCCACCGCAGCCTCCACCGCCGCATCATCATGCGGATTCTCAGTGCCGTCCTCATAGTCGGTCAGGTCAAACCCGGTCTTGTAGCGAAACCCCTCGGTCATCTGCACCAGACCAAACCCCGGCGCCAGGGCCTTCTCGAACGCCCGGCTGCGCAACAGCAACTCACCGCGATCCACACCGTGCAACCAGACCCACAGCGCCTGCTGGGTCGACGGATTCTCCGCCCCCGGCCCGCTCACATGAGGGAACGCCCGCAACCCGTCAATCCGGGCGCCAAGGGCATTGACCAGCGGCTCACCAAAACCGACCACCGCACTGGCGTCCACCAACTGCACCAGCGCATCCAGTGCGGCAGGCACGGCATCCAGCGACTCAATGGCAAAAAACAGATGGCGTGCCTGCAACGGCACCGGTGCGGCAAGAATGCCCGGCTGGTACTGACTCATGTGAACTCCTTCAAGAAAGCCGCGCAGTTTACCCGGCGAGCTCACGGTTGTGCTCAAGGTTTTCCAAGGTTCGCGGGTTAATGCGTCTAGCCCTTGCCACACGGGCCGTTGATGGGTGAATCTCTAGTCACGTTTTGCAACCATTCCAGGGGTAGCGACATGACCACCGACAACCTGCTCGCCCAGCTGTTTCCCACTGCCGCCGAGATTCCCGAGCAATTCCGGCTCGCGGCGCCCATCGAACAACGTGATTACCTGGTCGGCGGCCAGTTGCATGTGTGGAACGGCCCTTTGGCCGAAGTGCGCAGCCCGGTGCAGTTGCGCGGCACCGACGGTGACACGCCGGTGATCATCGGCAGCACCCCGCTGCTAGACGCCGACACCGCCTTGACCGCCCTCGACGCTGCCGTGGCCGCCTACGACCGTGGCCAGGGCGCGTGGCCGACCATGCGCGTGGTGGATCGCATCCAGCATGTCGAAGCGTTTTTGCGGCGTATGCGCGAACAGCGTGACGCAGTGGTCAAGCTGCTGATGTGGGAGATTGGCAAGAACCTCAAGGACTCGCAGAAAGAGTTCGACCGCACTTGCGACTACATCACCGACACCATCAACGCCCTCAAGGAACTCGACCGCCGCTCCAGCCGCTTCGAGCTGGAACAGGACACCCTGGGGCAGATCCGCCGGGTGCCGCTGGGCGTGGCGCTGTGCATGGGCCCCTACAACTACCCGCTGAACGAGACCTTCACCACGCTGATCCCGGCGCTGATCATGGGCAACACCGTGGTGTTCAAGCCCGCCAAGCTCGGCGTGCTGCTGATTCGCCCGTTGCTGGAGGCGTTCCGCGACAGCTTCCCGGCCGGCGTGATCAACGTGATCTACGGCAGCGGTCGCGAGACGGTCAGCGCGCTGATGGCCAGCGGCAAGATCGATATTTTTGCGTTTATCGGCACCAACAAGGCCGCCAGTGATTTGAAGAAACTGCACCCGAAACCGCACCGCCTACGCGCGGCGTTGGGCCTGGATGCAAAGAATCCCGGGATCGTGCTGCCGCAGGTCGACCTGGACAATGCGGTCAACGAAGCCGTCACCGGTTCGCTCTCGTTCAACGGCCAGCGTTGCACCGCGTT
Organism: Pseudomonas sp. 21615526; assembly: GCF_013386245.1. Taxonomy (NCBI): domain Bacteria; kingdom Pseudomonadati; phylum Pseudomonadota; class Gammaproteobacteria; order Pseudomonadales; family Pseudomonadaceae; genus Pseudomonas; species Pseudomonas sp. 21615526. The sequence goes on from NZ_JACAOM010000136.1 coordinate 2,344, forward strand.
GAAGATCCTGTTTGTGCATGAGGATGTGGTCGACAGCTTTATCGAGAAATTCAACCGCAAGCTGGCGACCCTCAAGCCTGGCATGCCGTGGGAAGACGGTGTGTCGCTGACGCCACTGCCCGAGCAGGGCAAGGTGGATTACCTCGGCGGCCTGGTGACCGACGCACTGGCCCATGGCGCCAAGGTGGTGAACGAGAATGGCGGCGCCAGCCGTGGCTCGTTTTTCTACCCGGCGGTGCTGTACCCGGTGAACCCGCAGATGCGCGTGTACCACGAGGAGCAGTTCGGCCCGGTGGTGCCGATCGTGCCTTACCGCGACCTGGAGACGGTGATCGACTACGTGCTGGAGTCGGACTTCGGCCAGCAACTGAGTATCTTCGGCACCAGCCCGAGGGAAGTCGGGCGCCTGGTGGACGCGTTCGCCAACCAGGTGGGCCGGATCAACATCAATGCCCAGTGCCAGCGCGGGCCGGACAGTTTCCCGTTCAACGGGCGCAAGAACTCGGCCGAGGGCACGCTGTCGGTACATGATGCGTTGCGGGTGTTTTCGATCCGTACCCTGGTGGCGACCAAGTTCCAGGCGAGCAACAAGGAACTGGTCAGTGACATCCTGCAGGAACGCACGTCGAGCTTTCTGACCACTGACTATATTTTCTGAGCCCGACACCGATCTAAAAATGTGGGAGCGGGCTTGCTCGCGAAAGCGGTGGTTCAGTCACCGGATGTATTGACTGACACGCCGCCTTCGCGAGCAAGCCCGCTCCCACATTGGAACTGAGTGAAGCCTGAACAACGAGGTTACCCTGATACCAATGAATCTCCCTCTCTTCGCCCGCCGCTTGCTGCGTCCGTTGCTGGACCCGTATCGGCGCTACCGTCACGCCAAGTTGATCCACGCGGTGCGGGTTTCCATTGGGTTGCTCGCAACGATCCTGCTCACCACCGGCATCAACCTGCCCCATGGTGAGTGGGCCTCGGTGACGATGCTGATCGTGATCGGCGGTTTGCAGCACCACGGCAATATCGGCAAGAAAGCCGTCGAGCGCGCCTACGGCACGTTGATCGGCGCCAGCGTCGGTTTGCTGCTGGTGCTGCAACAGGCGTATCTGGGGCAACCGCTGTTGACGTATTTGCTGATGTCGGTGGTGTGCGGGTTCTTTTCCTATCACGCCATCGGCAAGGGCGGATACATCGCGTTGCTGTCGGCCATCACCGTATTTATCGTTGCGGGCCATGGCGATAATCCGATATCGGACGGGTTGTGGCGCACGGTCGACATCCTGATCGGCATCGTCCTGGCCCTGGCGTTTTCCTTCGCCCTGCCGCTGTATGCGGTGTATTCCTGGCGCTACAACCTGGCCAGTGCCTTGCGCGATTGCGCGGCGATTTATAGCCGGATCATCAGCGGCCAATCGGTCACCGATGATGAACACCTCAAGCTGCTGAATCGCCTGAACGCCGCGATGCTGCAACTACGCTCGCTGATGCCATCGGTGTCCAAGGAAGTGCGGATTTCCATGACCGAGCTGGACACCCTGCAGCGGCATTTGCGGATGTGCATCAGCACCCTGGAGATCCTCGGCAACACCCGCCCCGACCCACGGGACAAGGAAGCCCTGGCGCGCATGCAGGTGGCGTTGAAAGCCGAGCACCGGCAGATTCGGGTGCAGTTGATCGGGATGGCGCGGGCGTTGCAATCCGGGGCCACCGACCGGCTGGAACGTCCGAGCACCACGCCGACCCACGAACAGACCTTTGAAGTGCCGGTGGTCAACGCGTTGGACGGTTACCGGTTATTGACCCTGCAACTGGCAGCCAATATTGACGCCATGCGCCAGCGCCTGGCCAAGAGCGCCAGCCACTGGAAAATCTGATCAGCCCCGGTGCAGCGCCTGTATCAACAGCTGCTGCAACGCCTGTAACCGGGGCGCGGGGCTGTCCTCGGCAAAGCGCAACACGTTCGCCACTTCGGGCAGCGGCATCCGCTGGTCGAAGGGGCGATACACTTCCACGCGCTTGTCGAGATGGTCACTGCTGAGCAGGCCGATGCCCAACCCGGCGGCGATGGCCGATACCACACCCTCCACCGACCCACATTCCACCACCACCTGCCAGCGAATGCCCAAGGCGCTCAGGCGTTCCTGGGCCAGTTGCCGGTAAAAACAGCCGGGGCCGAAGGTGATCAGCCGCACGCATTCGTCAGGCGCAGGCTGCCAGCCGGGCCGGGCGCACCAGTGCACCTGTTCGGTCCACAGCAATTGGTCCCGCGCTTCGATACGCGGGATAAAATCCTGATGCAGCGCCAGGTCCAGCTCACGGTCCACCAGGGCCTGGCGAAGCACGTGGCTCTGCTCCACCACAATTCGCACATCCAGTTGGCGGTGTTGCCGGGAAAACTGGCCGAGCAAGTTCGACAACTCGGCCATCGGCACCTGTTCGGTGGCGCCCAGGCGGATGGAACCTTGTAACTGCACCGGATTGAAATGCGTCAGCGCCGCGTCGTGGGCGCCTGCGCAACGACATCCGTGGGGCCGTGCTGCAGGTGGTGCAAAACGCCGGGCACTTTCTGATGGAGGATGCGCCGGAACGGGTGAGTGAGTACCTTGTAGACTTTATCGGCCAGGTTCACAGTAAACGCTGACTGCCATTTGTCGGGATTACACAAGCCAATAGACTTCACACTTTCTCTTACATATTTTTCACGTTTTATTCACATCCAGAGACGTAGGGTAAAGCCTCATCCGTTACAAACGTTGTAGTTAAAAACCCGCCGCCCCAGCGGGTTTTTTTTGCCCGGGATTTGAGTGGCCACACGGTTTCTGGAGAGAGGAGTCGAAGCAAACCGGCTCATTGCGAGCCGGTCTTGATGGGTCAACGAGCCACCTTGTTGACAGGCGACGCCGCTTGCTCACGTATCGCGCGCTGGGTATCGAGCACCCGCGCCAGGGCCGTTTCGGCTTCAGGACTTTGCTGCGGCACACGAATCGCCGCCGACACCAGGGTAATTAGCTTGGCCATGACCTCGGCATCCGTGGCCGGGCGTCCCAGGCTCATGGAGTTCATCAGCAAACGCAGCTCGGTACCGGCCATCACCCCGGAGATCGCCTTGAGGGCAAATTGCAGGCGTACCCCCAGCTCGTTGCGCGGCAAGTCCGGAAGCGCCAGTGCGAAGGCTTCGAAGAAGCGCTGGAACACCGGCTGGTAATGCACCTTGAGGTATTCCTGGATAAACGGCGACGTGTCGCTGTACACCCGCCCCAGGAACCGGATGAATGAACGCCCTTCCCCGCTGGCCGGGTCGCTGCGTTCCAGGCCCATGGCCGGGGCGAACAGCACCCCGAGCAAGGTGTCGCAATCCAGCGGGCCGTCGGATTCGGCTTCGCACCGGGCGAGCAACTCCAGGCGCTGCTCGTTGAGCGGCTCCAGGCGCTGCATCAGCAGGGTTTTCATCAGGGAGTCCTTGTCCCCGAAATGGTAATTCACCGCAGCGAGATTGACCTGGGCCCTCTCGGTTATCTGCCGCAACAAAACAGCGTCATAGCCGTATTTGATGAAAAGAGCCTCTGTCGCATCCAGCAATCGGGTCTTGGTAACGTTTGGAGCGCTGAGTTTCTTCGCGACCATAGGGATTGGGGTTCCACTGCGGAAATATTGTTTTAAAAATTAATTTGATTTTTTATACCGGGGCCGCTGCCTGAAAGCAAGTAGTGACACAGCGCCATACTATTCAAAGCCAACAGCAACGGGCTCATTGAGGGTAGCTGATGGATTTTTGCAGCGCCGGAAACGTCCCTTTGAAGAATCGTTTCAAAGGGTAAAACCGCTCTATATCCATGGCTGGCGGAACGGCTGGATCGCGGTTAGTATTCAAACAATATTTTAAAAACAAGAAATAAAACCAGTCCGTGACGTGTACCAGGCAGCTCCTGAACTTGTTACAAGGATTTTCAGGGGAAGCACGGTACTGTCGAGACTGCAGGCGTAGTCATGATGACAGATACCCCCGCGCACCCAGGCTTTATCTACCTGCAAGGCATCGGCAAAAGCTATCAGCTGGCCGGTCAACACCTGTCGATTCTCAATGACGTATGCCTGTCCATCGACACCGGTGACAGCTGCGGCATCCTCGGCGCCTCCGGCTCCGGTAAAAGTACCCTGCTCAATATTCTCGGCCTGCTGGATTTGCCCGACTGCGGCCGGTACCGCTTTGCCGGCCATGACATTTTCAGCGCCAGCCCCGATCAATTGGCGGCGATCCGCAATCAGCAGATCGGTTTCGTCTTCCAGAGTTTCAACCTGCTGCCACGCCTCAGTGCCCTGGACAACGTCGCCCTGCCCCTGAGCTACCGCGGCGTGTCACGCCACGACTCGGTGGAACAGGCCCTGCGCATGCTCGACCAGGTGGGCCTGGCCGAGCGCGCCCACCATCGCCCGGCCGACCTTTCCGGCGGCCAGCGCCAACGGGTCGCCATCGCCCGGGCATTGGTCGGCAACCCGTCGGTGATCCTCGCCGACGAACCCACCGGCAACCTCGACAGCACCACCGCCCAGGAGATCATGGACCTGTTGCTGGCGCTCAACCGCGAGCAGCAGGTGACGCTGATCATCGTCACCCATGACCCGTACATTGCCGAACGCCTGAATCGCAAGATCCTGGTGCGCAATGGCGTGGTGCAAGAGGCCGGGCGCCTATGAGCCTGCGGGTCGAACAAAGCCTGAGCCAGTTGTTGCACGAGGCGTTTGTCAGCCTGCGCACCCTGGGCAAGCGCTCGATCCTGGCCTTGCTGGGCATCGTCATCGGCAGTTCCTCGGTGGTGGCACTGATCAATATCGGGCACAACGCCGCCGAAGACGCGGCGATGATTTTCAAGGACATGGGCACCGACACCCTGGTGGCGCAATTCCCGCCCAGGGGTGCCAGCACTGCGCAAATGCCCGCCAGCCTGGACCTGGAAGCCGTACGGCGCAGCGTTCCCGGCATTGCCCATATCGGTGCGGTCTCGCTGTTCAGCGGGCCGGTGGTGTTCAATGGCCGTACCTGGAACGCAAGCCTCGTCGGCAGTACGCCGGACCTCAAGGATGCCATGCGCCTGTCGGTGCGCGACGGGCGCTTCCTGTCGAGTTTCGATGCTGGGGAAACCTATGCGGTCGTCGGTGACCAGGTCGTCCAGGCCTTGAGCGTGCCCGGCGACCCGCTGCAACTGGGCGACCGGGTACGTATCAACGATTACCTGTTCCTGATCGTGGGCATTCTGCACAGCCAGCCCCGGGCAATGCTGATTCCCGTACAGGCCAACGAATCGCTGTTCGTCCCCGCCCCGGGCATCCGCCGGATCCACGCCAGCCCGCAAATCGGCAACGTGATCATCCGTGCCATCCCCGGCCAGGATATGGAACGCCTCGCCCAGGACTCAGCCGTGGCACTGCGAGCCCAGCTCACCGACCACGATGTCGACATTCAGGTGCCCCAGCAAATGATCGATGGCATGACCCGGCAAAGCCGGACCTTCGCCTACCTGCTGCTGGCCCTGGGCGCAATCTCCCTGGTGGGCGGCGGCGTCGGCGTGATGAACGTGATGCTGATGAACGTCTCGGAGCGGCGCCGGGAAATCGGGATTCGCATGGCCCTCGGCGCGCGCCAGCGCGACATTCGCAACCTGTTCCTGCTGGAAGCCGTGACCCTGACCGCCGTGGGTGCGGTATGCGGCGCGGTACTGGGCATGACCGCCGCGTACCTGTATGCCAGGCTGTCCGGCTGGCAGTTTTCCCTGGCGGTGGCCGCGCTGCCGCTCGGGGTCGGCAGCACGTTGCTGGTGGGGCTGTTTTTCGGGATCTATCCGGCCGTGTCGGCCTCACGGCTGCAGCCGGTGGAGGCCCTGCGCGATGAATAGACGGCTGTTGCTATTGATCGCCCTGGCGAGCCTGCACAGTGTGGCTGCCGACGTGGTGATTCGTCCCTCGGCGCCCAGCACCACCCGCAGTGGCTATGAACGCAGCGTGTCGCTGAATGCCCAGTCCACCACCCTGACCCTGGGGGATGCGGTGTACCTGGGCCTGCGCAACAACCCGGCGATTCGCAGCGCGTACCTGCAACGGGTGGCGCAGAAATTCGACCTGCGGGTGGCTGAAGACACGTTCAACCCCAAGTTGACCCTGAACAGCTACTACCGCGCCACCAAGGGCACCGACGACAGCGCCCGCAACGCCAACCTGGCGCCCAATGCCACCTTGCTCAGTGAGTACGGCACGCGCCTGAGCATGAACTGGACCCAGCAACTGAACAACGCCGATCGCGCCGGGCGCTACCGCAGCGACGGCCTCGACCTGTCAGTGATCCAGCCACTGATGCGCGGTGCCGGCTGGGACGCCACCACCGCCCCGCTGCGCCTGTCACGCCTGTCGGAACAGGCCAACCGCCTGAACCTCAAGGCCAACGTGGCGCAGACCATCAGCAACATCATCGCCACCTACCGCGAGTTGCTGCGGGCCCAGGAACAACTGAGCATCGTGCAGGACGCCCTCAAGCGCTCCGGCACCTTGCTTGAAGTGAACAAGGCGCTGATCAGCGCCGGGCGCATGGCCGAGTTCGAGATTGTGCAGACCGAAGCCGATATCGCCACCCAGCAACTGGGGGTGGAAGAAGCCCAGAACCAACTGGACACCAGCCGCCTGGCCCTGCTGCGCCTGCTGGCGCTCGACCTGTCGACACCGATACGCGCCACCGAGGCCCTTGAAGCCAAGCCCATGGACATCGACAAACGCCAGGCTTTCGTGCTGGCGCAGAACCAGCAGCCGGAATACCTCGCCACCCTGCTCGGCAGCCAGCAGGCCGACCTCAACCTGGTGATCGCCAAGGACTCCGGCCGCTGGCAAGTGGACCTGGTGGCCGGTGCCAACCAGATTCGGGCCGCCACCAATGACGATAACGGCTACAACAGCAATCGGCGCTGGGACAGCTACGCCGGCGTGCAGGTGCAGATTCCCATCGGCGACATCAGTACTCGCCAGGCCGAGGTGCACGCGCGGGTCGATGTGGAAAACCAGGAGATCATCATCGCCGACGCCCGCCAGCAACTGGAGCGCGACGTCAACGATGTGGTGCGCGACCTCGGTACCCGCTGGCGCCAGTATGAAATTTCCCAGCGGGCGGTGGAGTTGTCCAAGCGCAAGATCGAAATCGAACGGGAAAAACTCAGCGCCGGGCGCTCCACGAACTTCCAGGTATTGAGTTTCGAAACCGACCTGCGTAACGCCGAGAACTCACGGCTCAATGCGCTGATTGCCTATTTGAACGCCCAGACTCAGCTCGACCTGACCCTGGGCATGACGCTGGAAAGTTGGGAAATCGCCCTCAATGACTACTAATAAGAAGCGCCTGTTGGGCGCCGTGTTGATTGTGCTGGTGGCCGGCGTCGGCATCACGCTGCTCAGCCGTCAAAGCCCGGCCGCCAACCAGCCCGGCAACGCCGAGCAGTGGCTGGCGGTGAAGGTCGACCCGCTGGTGCATCAGATCGGCCTGGTGGGCAAGATCGAGCCTGACACCACCATCACCCTCACCGCGCCGTTCGACGGTAATGTGCAGGCCAACCTGGTGGAACAGGGCCAGCGGGTCGAGGCCGGCCAGGTGCTGCTGCGCATGGACCCGGCCACCCTCGAAGTGCAACTGCGCGACGCCCTCTCCGCCCAGCTCAAGGCCCGGCGCACGGTGCAGGAAATGCAGGACTGGGACAGTGGCCAGCAAGTCGGGCGCGCCCGCCGCACCCTGCGCACTGCCGAAATGACCGCCAGCAACACCCAGCGCAAACTGACCGAAAGCGAGAACCTGTTCAAGCGCGGCATCATCCCGCGCAACGAACTCGACGACCTGAAACAGCAGGCCACCCAGCAACAACTCGACCTGACGGCCGCCCGCGCTGAGCTGCAACAGGCAGTTGAACAAGGCCAGGGCGAATACCGGCAGATCGCCGATATGGAGCTGACCAATGCCACCGTGAAATATGACGCCCTGCATACCCTGCTCGACGGCAAGGAAGTCAAGGCCCCGTTCTCCGGCATTGTGGTGCCGGCGCCGGGCAGTAACTCATCGACCCAGGGCAGCGGGAGCACTAACGCGCCGGTGCAGGCCGGGAGCAAGGTCAACCAGGGCCAGGTGCTGTTTGGACTGGCGAACATCGAGAAACTGAAAATCGTCGCCAAGGTCTCGGAACTGGACATCAACCAGTTGCACCAGGGGCAGGCGGTGGAGGTGATGGGCGACGGGTTTGATGGGGAACGGCTGACGGGGTCGGTCAGCGTGGTCAGTGGCCTGGCGATTGCCAGCGACAGCCAGGGTAGCGCGCAGTTTCCGGTGACCCTGTCGATTCCCAAGCTGACCCCGCGACAGTTGCAGCGGGTAAGGTTGGGGATGAGTGCGCGGTTGACCATTGTGACCTACAACAATGACCAGGCGATTGTCGTACCGGCCCAGGCGATCAGTCGCGGGGACGGTGCGATGACGGTGGAATATCGGGCCGCGATGGATAAGCCGGTGGAGCGGGTGACGGTGACCACCGGGCAGTCGACGGCCCAGGGGGTTGAAGTGTTTGGGTTGAAGCCTGGGTTTGTGAAGGTCGGTCCATGAACCCGACCTGTAGGAGCTGGCTTGCCTGCGATAGCAATCTCTCAGTTGATAAAGATGCAGCTGACCCACCGCTATCGCAGTCAAGCCAGCTCCCACATTAGATTCAGAGGTGTGCCAACCTCGCGGCCAGCGCCTTGGCCTGAATCGCGACATCCGTCACTGCGGTACTTTCCCACCACATCCCGCGCAACGGCGGGCCCATGGCAAACAGCCGCCGGCTGACATTCCCGTGGGCATCCAGCACCGCCCCCGACACATCCGCCGCAATCCCCAACGCCAACGGCCCGGGCTGAATCAGCCCGCGCTTGAGCAACTGCCTGGGCAACGGCCGGGCCACGCGCCGCCAGTCATATTCAATCCCGCTGGAGTTGATCAGCGCTGCCCCCGACACCTGCACCACATCCTGCTCTCCACGATGACGCAGGCGGATCGTCACCTCACCTTGCGAAGGTACCAGCCCCTTGTACGAAGCCGCCCGGATCCGCAGCCGCCCTTCCCCATGCAACCGCGCCACCAACTCGGCACTCAACGGCGGCGAACGGTGGTGGTGGCTTTCCCACCAGGGCCGCACATGCCGCACGAACTGACGTTTCTCGCCCTCGCTGGCCTGGCTCCACAACCGCCCGATGTTGGCACGCACGGTGTCCAGCGGCGCTTGCCAGTCAATCCCCTGCTCCAGCGCGAGCCGGCATTGGCGCCGCACCTCCCGCAGCAATTGCCGGGGGCTGCGCAGGCTGTGGTCTTCTCCCAGGAAGTCGACCCAGGCCGGCGGCTGCCGACGGACATGGGGCAACAGGCCGTGGCGCGAAAAAATCTCGATGGGCCCGCGATGGCCGGCCTGTTCCAGGGACACCACGGCGTCCACCATGGTCAGCCCGGAACCGATGATCAGTACGGTGGATTGCGGGTCCAGTTGGGTCATGGCCGATACATCCCACGGGTCGACGGCAGCGGCATTCAAGCCGCTGGATTCGGTCTGTGGCGTGCGTGCCGCCGGGAACATGCCGGTGGCCAATACCGCACAGGCACCGCGCAGTTGCTGGCCGTCGCTCAAGGTCAGCCGTGTGGCGTGTTCATCCACCTCAAGGTCTGTCACCTCGGCGCGAATGTGCTCGACGGTCGACGCGGAAATCGCCTTGGCCTCGGCCAGCCGCTGCTGCGCGTACAGGCCAAAAATCCCGCGGGGCGGAAACAGTTCGCTGATGGGCACGTGCTGCTGGTCCGACTCGGGCCAGCCGCCGCCGGCGATGTAGGCGGTCAGCCACTGGGTCAGGTCATCGGCGTTGTCCGGGTCGACGCTCATGCGCGCGGCGTTGCCGTTCAAGGTGTGCCCAAGCTCTACCGCACTGTAGGCCTCGCCGCGCCCCAGTTCCTGGCGCGGCTCGATCACCAGGATCTGCCGCGTGCCCGGCAGGCGCAGCAACTGCACCGCCAGCATCGTCCCGCTCAGGCCGCCGCCGACAATCAGCACATCGGCGTTGCGAATGGCGCTCGTCGCCTGTCCGCGTTCGGTTTCACTCATGAAATTGCGCCCTTACTGTCTGCCTGAATGGTTGTGGTAAAAATCGCCCCGTGCAGTATCCAGCACATCGACCCGGGACGCCTAGTTCAGCCCGACTGCGGGAAGCCCAGGCTCTGGCCGCTAATCAGCCATTGCTCCAGCACCGTCGCCAGGCCGCCTTGCCAATGGGTGCTTTCCCCGCTCCACAATTCGGTCTTGCCCGAAGGCTGCCACCAGCGACAGAGCCGTTGTGAGGTGTCCACAGGGTCGATCCGTCGCACCATCGCCAACGTCTGGAGCCCAGGGGCATACGCGTGGGTAGGCCGGATGCGCCACACTTGTTGCTGCAGGGCAGCGGGCTCGAGGTCATCCGCCAGGGTCAGGATCTGGCCACCGATCACCTGGGCGGCCAGGGCCAGCAGCAATAGGCCGGGTTCGAAGGCACCGCTGAGGGCCAGCCGCGACTGCTCGGTAAAGCCCTGCTGACGCAAGCCATCAGCCAGGCGCTCGACATCCCGCAACGCATCGATCCAGCGCCAGGCATACCACTGGCCGTCACGCTTGTGGCGCAGGGCGCTGTGCAACGGGGTCACCTGTGCCCAATGGCGCAACTGCGCCAACGCCTCGGGCAACACCGTAACCCGTTCGGCGGGCCATTCCACATCCAGCGCAAGTTCAAGTTCATGCACGCTCATAGGGTGATGCTCCTATTGGTGAAACAAGCATGCGGTGGTCCGCTGGCCGGATTTATGTGGGCGGCGGTGGGACGGCTCGACTCGCTCGCGAAAACGGTGCGTCAGGCAACATCAATGCTGAATGTCAGTCCGCATTCGCGAGCAAGCCCGCTCCCACATTTGTTTTATGTACACCCGACAAATCACGATAGCTGGCCCCCGGATGGTTGTCCGCCAACCGCGCGCCGTCCCCAAACAATTTCTCCCGCAGGGTGCCCTGGGCATATTCGGTCTTGTACACGCCGCGCTTCTGCAACTCGGGCACCAGCAACTCGACCGCGTCGATAAAGGTCTCGTGGGTCAGTGCATAGGCCAGGTTGAAGCCGTCCACATCGGTCTCTTCAACCCATTCCTGCAACAGATCGGCCACGGTTTCAGGGCCGCCGACGAACAACGGGCCGAAGCCGCCGATGCCCACCCAGTCTGCCAGTTCATTCGGGGTCCAGACCTTGTTCGGGTCGGCAGTGGAGAAGGCTTCCACCGCCGATTGAATGGCGTTGGTATGCACATGCTTGAGGGGTTCATCGGGCTTGAACTGGCTGAAGTCGATGCCGGTCCAGCCGGAGATCAGGGCCATCGCGCCTTCGTAGCTGACATAGGATTTGTATTCGTCGAATTTGGCCTTGGCCTTGGCATCGGTCTCGCCAACGATCACCGTCTGCAAGTTGAAGATCAGGATTTTCTTCGGGTCACGCCCCGCCTCGGCCGCACGGCGGCGGATATCGGCAACGGTTTTCTTCAGCAGCACTTTCGACGGCGCGGCGACGAACACGCATTCGGCCTGCTCGGCGGCGAACTGTTTGCCCCGGCTGGAAGCGCCGGCCTGGTAAAGCACCGGCGTGCGTTGTGGCGAAGGCTCGCACAGGTGAATGCCGGGCACCTGGAAGTGTTTGCCGACGTGGCGGATCTCGTGGATCTTGCTCGGGTCGCTGAAGATCCGCCGTTCGCGGTCGCGTAACACCGCGCCCTCTTCCCAGCTGCCTTCCCAGAGCTTGTAGCAAACCTCCAGGTATTCCTCGGCGTAGTCGTAGCGCGCATCGTGTTCGGTCTGGGCTTTCTGGCCGAGGTTCTTCGCGCCGCTTTCCAGGTACGAGGTGACGATGTTCCAGCCGACGCGGCCCTTGGTCAGGTGGTCGAGGGTGGAAAGGCGCCGGGCGAACGGGTACGGGTGTTCGAAGGACAGTGAAGCGGTGAGGCCAAAACCCAGGTGTTCGGTGACCAGCGCCATGGGTGCGATCAGCGACAGCGGGTCGTTGACCGGCACCTGGGTCGCCTGGCGAATCGCTGCGTCACCGTTGCCGTTATAGACGTCGTAGATGCCCAGCACGTCGGCGATGAACAGGCCGTCGAACTTGCCGCGCTCGAGAATTTTTGCCAGGTCGGTCCAATATTCCAGGTCCTTGTACTGCCATGAGCGGTCACGCGGGTGGGCCCACAGGCCCGGCGACTGGTGGCCGACACAGTTCATGTCGAAGGCATTCAAACGGATTTCACGAGGCATTAAACGTTACTCCGGGGGGCGACACCGTTGAGGTGGTAGTTGCCGACAATCTGGTATTTCCAGCGCAGGGGATCATCAAGGGTCGGCGGCAGCGCAGTACGCTGGCCGGTGAGTTCGAATTCGGCGTTGCTGACAGCGATGAGGGCCTCGGCAGCCGCTATCTGGGCTTCTGTGAGGGCCACCGGGCCTGGGTGGGTTTCGGCACGCTCAAACAAAGCAGCCGCTACCTCCACGCGAATCTGCAAATCGCCAAAGCGGCTGATCACGTAGGGGTCATCACTTTTCTCGACAAAGCGCCGGGTGCTTTCCAGCAGTTGGCGCGCCTGATTCAGTGCGGTCATGGATGCAGCTCCTCAGTTCCAGGCATGGCGTGCGGGCTTGACGCCGTTGAGCACGAAGTTGCCGATCAGGTGGTATTTCCAGCGGGCCGGGTCGTGCAGGGTGTGGGTACGTGCGTTGCGCCAGAAGCGGTCGAGGTTGTGCTTGCCGGACACCGAGCGGGTGCCGGCCAGCTCGAAGAGTTTGCTGCTGGCGAGCAAGGCGGTTTCCGCCGACAGCACTTTGGCCTGGGCGACGACCAACGAGGCATTGGCCACGGTGTCTTCGTTGGGGTTGGCCAGGGCCTGGTCGACGGCAATGCCGGCCTTGGCGAGGATCGCTTCGGTGCCGTGGACCCGCCATTCCAGGTCGCCGATGGCGGCGATGGTGAACGGGTCTTGCCAGCCGTGATCCTGCTGGCTGTCGATCCAGGGCCGGGCCTGGCGTGCATGAATCTTGGCTTGTTCCAGGGCCCCGAGGGCGATGCCGGTGTCGACGGCCGCCTGGATGATCTGCGAAATCGGGCCGTTGGCGGTGGGTTGGTCGAAGGCCTGGTGCGCGGGGATCACCGCACTCAGCGGCACCTTCACACCGTCGAGGGTCACGCCGCCGCTGGCGGTGGTGCGCTGGCCGAAGCCGTCCCAGCTGTCGATCACTTGCAGGCCCGGCGCGTCCCGTTCGACAAAGGCGATGAACGCCTGGTCCTTTTCGTTGACGCCCACCGTCGGCACGATATGGGCGAACAGTGCGCCGGTGCAGTAGAACTTCTCGCCGTTGATGTACGCACTGTCGCCGTCAAAGCGCACTTGTGTGTCAAACGTGCCGGCGTTCTTGCTCTTGGCTTCGGAGAAGGCATTGCCAAACCGATAGCCCTGCAGGACCTTGGCGAAGTAGTGCTGCTTTTGCTCCTCGCTGGCGGTTTGCAGGAGGATGTCGACGACGCCCAGGTGGTTCTGCGGAATCTGCCCCAGGGACGGGTCGGCAGCGGAGATCAGCTTGATCACCTCGGCCACCGTCACATAGGACACTCCCGCGCCGCCGTAGGCCTTGGGAATGGTGATGCCCCACAGGCCACTGGCAGAGAATTCGTCCAGCTCGGCCACCGGCAGGCGTCGCTCGCGGTCGCGCACGCCGGCGTCCACGGCAAAACGCTTGGCCAACTCGGTGGCAACCGCAATGGCCTCGGCGTCCGAACGGATGATGTGGGCAGGTTGTAGGGGTTGGGCTGACATGGGCCGACTCCAGGCTCCAGAGAGATACTGGAGTGATTGCAGGAGTCGTGCCCGAATGCAATGTGCAATGAAATCAGCGGGTTGCCGGTATATCAGGGAAGTCGTTGGCGGTTCAAAACAGCAAAGTGTCCAACCACTGTTGCGCTGCCAACAGTTAAATCACCACGTTGCGCACAAACCGCACCGCCACGTCGCCGTCATTGCGATAGGCGTGAAGGTAGCGGCTGGCGAACATCAGGAACTCACCGGTGGCGACGTTTTTTTCCTCATCCCCCAGCACCAGCGTCAGGGTGCCTTCGAACACAAACAACTGCACGCTCCAACCCTCGGGGTCCGGTTCAGGCATGTAGCGATCGCCGGGCTCCAGGCGCATCTCCCATAGTTCCACCTCGCGACGCGCGGTGGCCTTGGCCAGCAGCACGGCTTTGCTGCCGGGGATGTCACCGGCCCAGGCCAGTTCGTTGATACGGCTGTGATCAGCGGCATCCGGGGCCTGGATCAAGTCGCTGAAGGCCACGTCCAGGGCTTCGGCCACCCGGTCGAGCGTCGACAGGCTGACGTTTTTCTCCCCCGCCTCGATTGCCACCAGCATGCGCCGGCTGACGCCGGATTTTTCGGACAGCGCCGTCTGGCTCAACTCAGCCGCATGGCGCAGGCGCCGAACGTTCTGGCTGACGTGTTGCAGGACCGAGGCCCGTTGCGGATTTTCTTTGTGCACTATATTGCTCACAGGGTGGGGTTGCGCAGTATACTGCCCAGCTTGCGGCGCATTGTGCGGTCCGCGCCCTTCCTGTGCAAGACCGAGCCGCCATGACCACCTCCCCGTTGTTTTCCCGTTTCAGCAAAGCCGAATGTGTATTGGTGGTGATCACCATGTTTTGGGGCGGCACCTTTTTGCTGGTGCAGCACGCCATGGCGGTCAGCGGCCCGATGTTTTTCGTCGGCCTGCGTTTTGCTGCGGCGGCGCTCATCGTCGGGGCGTTCTCATTCCGCAGCCTGCGGAACCTGACGCTGTTTGAATTGAAGGCTGGCTGCTTTATCGGTGTGGCGATCATGTTCGGCTACGGTTTGCAGACCATTGGCTTGCAGACGATCCTGAGCAGCCAGTCGGCATTTATTACTGCGCTGTATGTGCCATTCGTGCCGCTGCTGCAATGGCTGGTACTGGGACGGCGGCCGGGGTTGATGCCGAGCATCGGCATCATGCTCGCGTTTACCGGGCTGATGCTGCTGACCGGCCCGGCCGGGGCATCATTGAATTTCAGCCCCGGTGAAATCGCCACGTTGATCGGTGCGGTAGCAATTGCCGCCGAGATCATCCTGATCAGCGCCTTTGCCGGGCAGGTGGATGTACGCCGGGTAACGGTGGTGCAACTGGCCACGGCGTCGGTGCTGTCGTTCCTGATGGTGGTGCCGATGGGCGAGGCACTGCCGGGGTTTTCCTGGTTGCTGCTGTTCAGCGCGGTGGGCCTGGGGCTGACCAGCGCGGTGATTCAGGTGGCGATGAACTGGGCGCAGAAAAGCGTCTCGCCGACTCGCGCCACGCTGATTTATGCCGGGGAGCCGGTGTGGGCCGGCGTAGTCGGGCGGATTGCCGGGGAGCGCTTCCCGCCGATTGCCATGGTGGGCGCGGCGTTGATCGTGGCGGCGGTGATTGTCAGTGAGATGAAAACCCGCCGGCAGCGGCTCGCCGAGCCCCAGGCCGAACTGGAACATGAAAACCAGGGTTAAGCGGCCTCAGAGGCGCAACTCACCGTCCAGGTTGATGGCCTGCAGGAACGCCTCGTCATGGGACACCACGATCAGCGCGCCCTGGTACTGATTGAGCATTTGCTCCAGGGCAATCCGGCTGGGCAAGTCCAGATGGTTGTCGGGTTCGTCCAGCAACAACAATTGCGGCGGATGCTCGGCGTAGAGCTGTGCGGCCAGGGCAATTTTCAGACGCTCGCCGCCGCTCAGTTGGCGCGTATCGAGGACCGCCCGGTCGGCATCGATGCCCATTTGCGCCAGCCGGGTACGCGCTTCGCTTTCCGCCAGTAGCGGATTACTTTCGTAAAGCCATTGCACCGCCGTGCGCTCGGGGTGCTCCAGCCCGGCGTGTTGGTCCAGCCAGCCGATATGGCAACTGCGCGCCAACTCACCGGCAGCCACCGGCAACTGGCCGGCAATCACCCGCAGCAGGGTCGACTTGCCACTGCCATTGGCTCCCAGGATCGCCATGCGCGTCGGGCCGGTCAGGGTGAGATTGATCGGCGCCGGGCTGCCAAACGGCAACACCACGTCGTTCAACTGCAGCACCAGCTTGCCCTGGGGCACCACGCTTTCCGGCGACAGCATCATGCGCTGGATCTCGGGCGCACACCGCGCACGCGCCTCGGCGATCCGTTGCTGTTGCTGCTCACGCGCCAGCTGCTGGTTGAGGCGCAACTTGCCCTGGCTGTTTTCACTGCGCTCTTTCTGGGCGTTGGTGATCAGTTTGGTCTGGTTGCCATCCCGGGCCTGGCGGTCGCCCCGGGCATTGCGGCGTTGCTGACGCTCCATTTGGATGACCGCTTCACGTTGTTCACGTTTGGCGTGCGCGCGCTCCCCCTGCAACGCCGACTGGAACGCCTGCTGCTCCTGCTCCCGTGTCGCCGCATAGTGGCTGTAATTACCGCCGTACACCGCCAAGCCCTTGGGCGACAGTTCGACAATCTCGTCCATGTGCTCCAGCAACCCGCGATCATGGCTGATCAGCACCAGGCCGCCGGGCCACCGATCAATCTGCTGGGCAAGCTTGTGCTGCTGATCGATGTCCAGGTGGTTGCTGGGCTCATCGAGGATCAACCAGTCTGCCCTCGACAACCAGGCGCCCAGCAAAGCGACGCGCTGGCGTTCGCCGCCACTGAGGGCCGCGGTTGGCGAGTCGGCAGTCAAGTGCCCCAGGCCGATTTGCTCCAGGGCCGCCGCCAGTCGAGGCGCGCAATCCCATTGATCAACGGCCAGTGCATGGTCCTGTTCGTCCACGCTGCCCTCGGCGATGCGCGCCAACGCCGCCAGCACTTGGTCGACACCTGCCAGCGCCGCCACGCTGGAATAGCGTTCGGGCTCCAATAGTTGCGTCACCGCGTACACACTGCCCTCGCGGCGCACATGCCCGCGGGTGGGCTGCAGGGTGCCCGCGAGCATTGCGCCCAGCAAGGACTTGCCCGTCCCGTTGGCCCCCACGAGGCCGGTCGCCCGGGCGCTGAAGGCATGGTTCAGATTGTCGAACAGGCTGCGTCCATCCGGCAGGCTGCAGGCGACATGGTCAAGGTGGAGCAATCGCTGGGTCATCACACGTCCTTATGCAACAGGCTGAAAAAAACCTCTGAACAGCATACCTGCCCTGGATACGGGCATTGAAACAATGCCAAACAGCCTTTTTCAGCCTACCTTGTAGGATCCTGCCACATCTTGCCGTTTGGTGATCAAGATTCCGGCACGTATGATGCATCCCAAACTCCCGCAGATTAGAAGCCTATGTCCCTGATAGTTCTACTGCTTCTGCCTTTTATCGGCAGCTGTCTGGCGGCCTTGCTGCCGCACAACGCACGCAACACAGAGTCCCTGCTGGCCGGCCTTGTGGCCCTGGTCGGGACGGTTCAAGTCGCCCTGCTGTACCCCCAGATCGCCCATGGTGGCGTGATACGTGAAGAATTCATGTGGTTGCCCAGCCTCGGGCTGAACTTCGTATTGCGCATGGACGGTTTTGCCTGGTTGTTCTCGATGCTGGTGCTGGGCATCGGGACCCTGGTGTCGCTGTACGCCCGGTATTACATGTCGCCGGAAGACCCGGTGCCGCGCTTCTTCGCGTTTTTCCTGGCCTTCATGGGTGCGATGCTCGGCCTGGTGATCTCCGGCAACCTGATCCAGATCGTGTTTTTCTGGGAGCTCACCAGCCTGTTCTCGTTCCTGCTGATCGGCTACTGGCACCACCGCGCCGATGCCCGGCGTGGCGCCTATATGGCGCTGATGGTCACCGGCGCGGGCGGCTTGTGCCTGCTGGCGGGGGTGATGCTGCTCGGGCATATCGTCGGCAGCTACGACCTGGACCAGGTCCTGGCTGCCGGTGATCAGATCCGTGCCCATTCGTTGTACCCGATCATGCTCGCCCTGGTGCTGATCGGCGCCCTGAGCAAAAGCGCGCAATTCCCCTTCCACTTCTGGCTGCCCCACGCCATGGCTGCACCGACGCCGGTGTCGGCCTACCTGCACTCGGCAACGATGGTGAAGGCCGGCGTGTTCCTGCTGGCCCGCCTGTGGCCGTCGCTGTCCGGCAGCGAAGAGTGGTTCTGGATTGTCGGCGGTGCCGGTGCCATTACCCTGCTGCTCGGCGCTTATTGCGCCATGTTCCAGAACGATCTCAAAGGCCTGCTGGCCTACTCCACCATCAGCCACCTCGGGCTGATCACCTTGCTGCTGGGCCTCAACAGCCCGCTGGCCGCTGTCGCCGCCGTATTCCATATCCTTAACCACGCCACTTTCAAGGCGTCGCTGTTCATGGCGGCGGGGATCATCGACCACGAAAGCGGCACCCGTGACATCCGCAAGCTCAGCGGCCTGTTCAAGCTGATTCCGTTTACCGCCACCCTGGCGATGGTCGCCAGTGCGTCCATGGCCGGCGTGCCGCTGCTCAACGGTTTCCTGTCCAAGGAAATGTTCTTCGCCGAGACCGTGTTCATCTCCGCCACCGCCTGGGTGGAAATCGCCCTGCCGGTCATCGCGACTATCGCCGGTACCTTCAGCGTGGCCTATGCCCTGCGCTTTACCGTGGATGTGTTCTTCGGCCCTAAAGCCACCAACTTGCCTCACACCCCGCACGAGCCACCACGCTGGATGCGTGCGCCGGTGGAGTTGCTGGTGTTTACCTGCCTGCTGGTGGGGATTTTCCCGGCCCAGGTGGTCGGTTCGATCCTCGCCGCAGCGGCCCTGCCGGTGGTCGGCGGCGAACTGCCGGAATACAGCCTCGCCATCTGGCACGGCTGGAACGCGCCGATGATCATGAGCCTGGTGGCGATGTCCGGCGGCGTGGTGCTCTATCTGCTGCTGCGCAAGCAACTCAAGTTGGGCCGCTTCAAATACCCGCCGATCATCAGCTACTTCAACGGCAAGCGCGGCTTCGAGCGCTGCCTGGTGGTGATGATGCGCGGGGTGCGCAAGATCGAAAAACGCATCAGCACCAAACGCCTGCAAACCCAGCTGTTCCTGCTGGTGCTGGCGGCGGTGATCGCCGGGTTGATCCCGATGCTCTACAGCGGCATCAGTTGGGGCGACCGGCCGAAGATCCCGGGCTCCATCGTGTTCGTCACCCTGTGGCTGCTGGCAATCGCCTGCGCCCTGGGCGCCGCCTGGCAAGCCAAGTACCACCGGCTGGCAGCCCTGACCATGGTCAGCGTGTGCGGGATGGTGACCTGCGTGACCTTCGTCTGGTTCTCGGCGCCAGACCTGGCGCTGACGCAACTGGTGGTGGAAGTGGTCACCACCGTGCTGATCCTGCTGGGCCTGCGCTGGCTGCCACGGCGGATCGAAGAAGTTTCCCCACTGCCCAGCTCGCTGCGCAACGCACGCATCCGCCGCCTGCGGGACTTCCTGCTGTCCACCGTGGTCGGTGGCGGCATGGCGCTGCTCTCCTACGCGATGCTGACCCGCCAGACGCCCAACGACATCTCCTCCTTCTACCTCAGCCGTGCCCTGCCAGAAGGCGGTGGCAGCAATGTGGTGAACGTGATGCTGGTGGACTTCCGGGGCTTCGACACCCTGGGAGAAATCACCGTGCTCGGCGCCGTGGCGCTGACCGTCTACGCCCTGCTGCGCCGCTTCCGCCCGTCGAAGGAAAGCATGGAATTGCCCGCGCAACAGCGCCAACTGGCACCCGACGTGGCCACCGACCTGATCAACCCGCGCCAGGCCAGCGACACCGCCCTGGGCTTCATGATGGTGCCGGCGGTGCTGGTGCGCCTGCTGCTGCCGATTGCGCTGGTTGTCTCGTTCTACCTGTTCATGCGTGGGCACAACCAACCGGGCGGCGGGTTTGTCGCCGGTCTGGTGATGTCCGTCGCGTTCATCCTGCAATACATGGTCGCCGGTACCCAGTGGGTCGAGGCCCAGATGAGCCTGCGGCCGATGCGCTGGATGGGCTTTGGCTTGCTGTCGGCAACGTTGACCGGGCTTGGCGCACTGTTTGCCGGCTACCCGTTCCTCACCACGCACACCTGGCACTTCAGCCTGCCGGTGCTGGGGGACATCCACGTCGCCAGCGCGCTGTTCTTTGACGTCGGCGTATACGCCATGGTGGTCGGCTCGACCTTGCTGATGCTCACCGCCCTCGGCCACCAATCGGTGCGCGCCCATAAACCCAGTAACCAGGCGAAAGCCGTTGCCAGCCCAGGAGGAGCCGCCTGATGGAAGAAGTCATCGCAATTGCCATTGGGGTCCTGGCGGCCTCCGGCGTCTGGCTGATCCTGCGGCCACGGACGTTCCAGGTGGTGATGGGCCTGTGCCTGCTCTCCTACGGGGTCAACCTGTTCATCTTCAGCATGGGCAGCCTGTTCATCGGCAAGGAGCCGATCATCAAGGATGGCGTGCCGCAAGACTTGCTCAACTACACCGATCCGCTGCCCCAGGCCCTGGTGCTGACGGCAATCGTGATCAGCTTCGCCATGACCGCACTGTTCCTGGTGGTGCTGCTGGCATCCCGGGGCCTGACCGGCACTGACCATGTGGACGGCCGGGAGCCCAAGGAATGACCTGGATGAATCAACTGATCATCGCGCCGATCCTGCTGCCGTTGCTGACCGCCGCGCTGATGCTGATGCTCGGAGAGAAGCACCGCCCGCTCAAGGCGCGGATCAACCTGTTCTCCAGCATGGTGGGCCTGGGCATCGCTGTGCTGTTGCTGTACTGGACCCAGAAAGGCGGCCCCGGCTCCATCGGTGTGTACCTGCCGGGCAACTGGCAGGTGCCGTTCGGCATCGTGCTGGTGGTGGACCAACTCTCGGCGATGATGCTGGTGCTCACCGGGATCATTGGCGTCAGCGCCCTGCTGTTCGCCATGGCCCGTTGGGATCGGGCCGGCACCAGTTTCCATGCGCTGTTCCAGATTCAGCTGATGGGCCTGTATGGCGCCTTTCTGACCGCCGACCTGTTCAACCTGTTCGTATTTTTCGAAGTGCTGCTGGCGGCCTCCTACGGCCTGATGCTCCACGGTTCCGGCCGGGCACGGGTGTCGGCGGGGCTGCATTACATCTCGATCAACCTGCTGGCCTCGACCTTGTTCCTGATTGGCGCGGCGCTGATCTATGGCGTCACCGGTACCCTGAACTTTGCCGACCTGGCACTGAAAATCCCCCTGGTGCCGGAAGCCGATCGCGGCCTGCTGCATGCCGGTGCGGGCATCCTCGCCGTCGCCTTCCTGGCCAAGGCCGGGATGTGGCCGCTGAACTTCTGGCTGGCGCCTGCCTACTCCTCGGCCAGTGCGCCAGTGGCGGCGATGTTTGCGATCATGACCAAGGTCGGCGTGTACACCGTGCTGCGTCTGTGGAACCTGCTGTTCTCCGGCCAGGCGGGTGCCTCGGCACTGTTTGGCGGCGACTGGCTGATCTACGGCGGCATGGCAACCATCGTCTGCGCGGCGCTGGCGATGATCGCGGCGCAACGCCTGGAACGCATGGCCAGCCTGAGCATCCTGGTGTCCGCCGGGATCCTGCTGTCGGCGGTGGGTTTTGCCCAGCCAAGCCTGACCGCCGGGGCGCTGTTTTATCTGGTCAGCTCCACCCTGGCGCTGAGTGCGCTGTTCCTGCTGGCCGAATTGATCGAGCGTTCGCGCTCGGCCAACGACATGCCCCTGGACGACGAAATCGAAGCCCTGCCCAAGGCCATGGAATCCCTGCATCCACCGCCCGGCACCAACCTCGACGATGAACAGAAAGCCGTGGTCGGCCAGGTGATTCCCTGGACGGTGGCGTTCCTCGGCCTGAGTTTTATCGCCTGCGCCCTGCTGATCATCGGCATGCCGCCGCTGTCCGGGTTTATCGGCAAGCTCAGCCTGCTCAGCGCCTTGATCAACCCGATGGGCCTGGGCAATGCCATCGACGAACCGGTGCGTCCGGCCGCCTGGGGCCTGGTGGCACTGCTGATCTTCTCCGGCCTGGCGTCGCTGATCGCCTTCGCCCGCCTCGGCATCCAGCGCTTCTGGACCCCGGAAGAACGTCCATCGCCGCTGCTGCGCCGCTTCGAATGCGTGCCGATTTTCTTCCTGCTGGGCCTGAGCATCGCCCTGACCTTCAAGGCCGAGCCGCTGATGCGCTATACCCAGGCGGCCGCCGAGAGCCTGAACAACCCGGAACACTATGTGATGGCGGTCATGGCGACGCGTCCGGTGCCGAGCCCTGAAGCCAAGGCCGCCGCCCTGGAGGTGCAGCCATGAAGCGCCTGTTCCCTGCCCCGTGGCTGTCACTGGCATTGTGGTTGTTGTGGCTGGTGCTGAACCTGTCCGTCAGCCCCGGCAACCTGCTGCTGGGGGCAATCCTCGGCTTTGCCGCACCGCTGATGATGGCGCCGTTGCGCCCGCTGCCGATCCGCATCCGCCGCCCGGGGGTGATCATCCGGTTGTTCTTCCTGGTGGGGCGTGACGTGATCATCTCCAACCTCGCCGTGGCCTGGGGCATCCTGACCTGCGGCTCGCGCCCACCGCATTCGCGCTTTATCAAGATCCCCCTGGACCTGCGGGATGCCAACGGCCTGGCCGTGCTGGCGATGATCACCAGCGTGACGCCGGGCACCGTATGGTCGGAACTGGCCCTGGACCGCAGCGTCCTGCTGATCCACGTGTTCGACCTGGATGACGAAGCGCAGTTTATCGAGCACTTCAAACACGCCTACGAACGGCCCCTGATGGAGATCTTCGAATGAGCGCCCTGCTCTCCAATGCGATCCTGTTCAGCCTGTTCCTGTTCTCCCTGGCCATGGTGCTTACCCTGGTGCGCCTGTTCAAAGGCCCGTCGGCCCAGGACCGGGTGCTGGCGCTGGATTACCTGTACATCCTGGCCATGCTGATGATGCTGGTGCTGGGTATTCGGTATGCCAGTGACACGTATTTTGAAGCGGCGCTGTTGATTGCGCTGTTTGGCTTTGTGGGGTCATTTGCCCTGGCGAAATTCCTGCTGCGTGGGGAGGTGATCGAATGATCAATGTCGACGTGTTGCCGCTGTGGGTTGAAGTGATCGTCGCGGTATTGTTGGTGCTTAGCAGCCTGTTTGCGCTGATTGGGGCGATTGGGTTGTTGCGGATGAAAGACTTCTTCCAGCGCATGCACCCGCCGGCGTTGGCTTCGACCTTGGGCGCCTGGTGTGTGGCGCTGGCCTCGATCATCTACTTTTCGGTGCTCAAGTCCGGGCCGGTGTTGCACGGTTGGTTGATCCCGATCCTGCTGTCGATCACAGTGCCGGTGACGACGTTGCTGCTGGCACGCACCGCGTTGTTCCGCAAGCGCATGGCCGGGGATGATGTGCCGGCTGAAGTCAGCAGCCGTCGCACTGACAGCGGCAGCTGATCCCCACAGGCGCCGCAGTGGTGAAATTCGTTCTCCAATAGAATCCATAAAATAGAACCTCAATCGCTAATCCCGGTATCGGGATCACTTTATGAGGTTCTCCCCCATGGCATTCACTCCCCTTGTCCAGGCCCATCTCGACGCGTGGGTTGCCTGCGCCGCTGACTTCGGCCCATTTCTCACGGGCCAGGAAACCACCCTCACCCTCAATGAGCAGCGCAAGGCTTATGAGCAGGTGCTTTGTTCCCATCCGATTCCCGTCGGTGTCAGCTTTTGTGACGTCGATATGGGTGGCGTACCGGGCATGATGGTCGTGCCTGATGGGTTTGAGGGTGACCGGGTGCTGCTTTACATCCACGGCGGTGGTTATGTCGGCGGCAGCCCGCGGGGCTACCTGGGCCTTGCCGGCCACTTCGCAAAACTGCTGGGTGCAAAAGTCTACCTGCCCGACTACCGCCTGGCGCCCGAGCATCCGTTCCCCGTACCTATTGATGACACGTTGCAGGCTTATCGCTGGCTGCTCGACCAAGGCAATGACCCCAGGTCCATCGTGTTCTCGGGCGATTCGGCCGGCGGCGCAATGGTGGTGTCGGTGATGGTCAAGGCCCGCAACGCAGGCCTGCCACTGCCCGCCGGGGGCGCCGCCTTGTCGCCGTGGGCCAACCTGGAACACACCGGCGCCTCCATCGACAACCGTGACGGCCTCGACCCGCAAGCCTCCCGACTGGGGCTGACGCTGCTTGCAAAAGCGTTTCTCAATGGCGCGCTGCCGAATGATCCCGATGCGTCGCCGGTGTTCGCGGACGTCCGGGGATTACCGCCCATTCTGGTGCAGATCGGCGAAAACGAAGTCATGCTCAGCGACGCCATGCGCCTGGCCACCCACCTGGGGGAAAACCGGGTACGCGTGTCGCTGGAGGTTTGGCCCGGGATGTTTCATGTCTGGCATTTGTTTGCGGCAATCTTGCCCGAAGGCATGCAGGCCGTGGCGAATGCGGCGTTGTTTCTGGACCAGGCAATACGTGGCAGCCGTAGCGCTTGAGGGGTTGCCCATAGCGCGGGAAAGGCAGCGCTCCTGCCGATAACTATCTGTCACCTGGGGCCCCACCGCCCCACCTACCTTTATCGGACAACGTATCCCGATACAGGTAATGATCATGTATACCCATTCCGATGCACTGACCACGCTGTTTGATTTGCTCAACTCGCTGAATGCGCTGATTTCACATTTGACGAGCCAGCAACAGGCAGCCAAGCAGCGGGGTCTCGAGTTGTATCAACTCGGTGAATTCGAAGAGTGCGAAATCCACCTGACCATCTCCGCCTCGGCCGGCGATGCGCCGTCCCAATACGCCCTGGGCGAAGCCATCCGGCGCCGGGTCGGCAGTGTCGACCCCGAGGCCCAGGCGTGGTACCGCCTGGCCGCTGCCCAGGATCATGTGTACGCCCTGATGCGCCTGGGTGGCGAAACCAACCTGGCCAAGGCCAAGGCCCTCGCCCAGGCAGGTGCCGATGCTGGCGACGGCGCAGCGATGCTGCAGCTGTATGAACTGACCAAAGATCGCTCGTGGCTGAGAAAGGCAGGTGATGCCGGCTGCGCCGAGGCCTATTACATTGCGGCGCTGTTGTACGACAAAAACCCGGAGGCCAGTGACAACCGCGACTCCATGCTCAGGTATGCGGCCTTCAAGGGCTTCCCGCCAGCGATGAAGTGGCTGGCCAACATGCAGACCTACTACCGCAACCTCTCCTACCAGCGCATACACCTGGAAAAACGGCTGGCGCTGAATGACCTTGATGGCGTCATGACCTATGCCGGTGCGCTCGGCGGGTTCGATATCGATGAAAGTGGCACCAACCGCTATCACTACCCCGAGAACAAAATCCACGCCTATGGGCTCTACTGGCTGGTCATGGACAGTACCCGGCAAAACCCACGGCACGCCGATGCCGCAGGCTACCTGCAACAACTGGCCAGCGCGCTGACTGCCGAAGAAATGGAAACAGCCAAGGCGTATGGCCGCCAGTGGAAAACCGAGCACCCGGCGCTGTCGGAGTTCAGGTTGACCTACAGCGACCTGAAATGACCGGCGTCTGATGAAGGATTCGAGAGCACATCCGGCAGTTAAAGATTAATTAATCCAAAAACAGCTTGGCTAAGTATTTCCAGGCTGGTACGGTTTAGTGGATTATTTAATCCACTAAACCTCAGGCCTCCCCCATGACAGCTCACACCCCTCGCTTCAACCACAAAGTCGCCCTGGTCACCGGCGGTTCCCGCGGTATCGGCGAAGCGATTGTCCGCCGGCTTGCAGCTGAAGGTGCAGCGGTCGCGTTTACCTATTCCTCCTCTGCCGACAAGGCGCAAGCGCTGGTTGGCCTGATCGAAAGCAAGGGCGGAAAAGCCTTGGCGATTCAGGCCGACAGCGCCGATGTGGCGGCAATAGAACGGGCGGTCGCGGCCACTGTCGAGCATTTCGGCGCCTTGAATATCCTGGTCAACAACGCCGGGATCCTGCTGATGGGCACCGTCGACACCTTCAGCCTGGAAGACTTCGACCGAATGTTTGCGGTCAATGTGCGGGCCACGTTTGCGGCGGCCAAGGCCAGCTCGGCGGTGATGCACACGGGTGACCGAATAATCACCGTCGGCAGCGTGGTCGCCCAACGTTCGGGCTTCCCGGGCTCCAGCGTCTATAGCATGACGAAGTCGGCGATCGCCGGTATGATCCGCGGCCTGGCGATTGATTTCGCGCCGCGCGGCATCACCGTCAACAACGTGCAGCCGGGCCCGACCAGCACCGACATGAACCCGGCAGACGGGCCCCATGCGGACATGATCAAAAGCCTGATTCCCTTGGGCCGCGTGGGCACCGCCGACGATGTTGCCGGCATGGTTGCTTATCTCGCGTCCGAAGAAGCGGCATTTGTCACCGGCGCAAGCATGACCATCGATGGCGGCTACCTGGCCTGAGCCTTCACCTGCAATTTCCCCCGAGGTAACCATGGCAAGACCCAGAGCATTCGACCGCGACCAGGTGCTGCGCGAGGCCATCCGGGTTTTCTGCGACAAGGGTTTTGCCGCGGCCTCGACTGAAGAACTGATGCAGGCCATGGGACTGAGCCGCCAGAGCATGTACAACACCTTTGGCGACAAACGTCAGTTGTACCTGCTGGCGATGGCCGAGTATCAGCGCACCGGCGTCGACGACTTGATCGAGCGCCTGAACCAGGGCCCGACCCCGCTGCAGGCACTGCACGACACCCTGCAATCCTTCGCCACCCGCGCCCTGCGGGAAGGAACGGCGGGTTGCATGGGCGTCAATGCCATCTGCGAGTTCGGCCTGGAAGATGATGAGATCAATCAACTCACCGCCCACAGCGCCGAACGCTTGCGCAATGCATTCGAACAGACGCTGGAGCGTGCGCAGGAACAAGGCGAATTGACCGTCGGCACCGATCGCTCGGGCGCGTGTGATTTTCTGATGGCCACCCTCAGCGGCATGAAAGTCGCCAGCAAGGGCGGCGCCACCACTGAGCAGCTGGAGCGCATTGCGGGTTTTGCACTGCGGGCGCTCAGCGCAAACGCGTGATCAGCCCACTACAGGATCGGCGCGCCAAATCGACCCAATCGTGGCATCCAGTGGTCCAGGATCTGCGCTGACGCCAGGATATGGTGCGCATGCCCGATCAACAGCCGACGCGGCACGAACCCGATATAACGGGAGTCATCGCTGTTATCGCGATTGTCGCCCAGCATGAAGTAACTGTCGGCAGGCACCACCACCGGGCCGAAATTGCGCAGCGCCCGTACTGTCGGCATGAACTGTACCGTGCGCTGGCTGCTGTTCGCACGCTCCGTCACCTTGATACCCGGAACTGTTTGGCCAGGCGCGATAGGCTCGCTGATGTCCTGCCCATTACTGTAGGTGGCCGGCGTACCGTTGACCCACAACACCTCGTCGCGCATTTCCAGGGTATCGCCGGGGATACCGACAATGCGTTTGATCAAGCGCGTGCCGTCCTTGGGCGAAGAGAACGTGACGACATCTCCGCGCTGGGGGTTATCCAGTCTCGCCAGGGAAATATCGGTGAGGGGCAATTTGAGGTCGTACGCAACGCGATTGACCAGCACCACATCGCCCTCAAGCAACGTCGGGCGCATGGAACCGGACGGGATGGGATTCCAGTCAGCCAGGGAGGTGCGGAAAACCCCGAAGCACAGCCAGAAAATGATCGCGTAACGGTAGCGGATTAACCAACGGCGCATAGAGCCTCGCAATACGAAAAGGGACACCGGCCTGCGCCGGGTACCCACGGTGATTTTTGGCAATGCTCGCTTATTGCATCGCAAGATTAAATTAACATTAGCGTTGCCGACCCATGACAGTCGATATTTTCAAGCACACAGAAAAGGAGTTTCACGCCCCATGGATAGCAAATGTTCGGTCTTTATCGCAGCCAGCGTCGACGGCTTTATTGCCAGGCCAGATGGTGATATCGAGTGGCTTCATCGCCCTGAGTACGAAGGCGCCGAATTGAACGGCGTGACCTATGAACACTTCATCGCCAGCGTGGATGCGCTGGTGATGGGCCGCAAGACCCTGGAAAAAGTGTTGTCCTTTCCGGAGTGGCCCTATGAGGGCACGCCGGTCATAGCACTCTCTCACCAATCGGTTGAGCTACCTGCAGCTTTGAAGGGCAAGGTTGAGGTGGTGAGCCAGGATGTCACCAGCCTCGTGGCAGCGTTGGCCGAGCGCGGGATGAAACACCTGTATATCGACGGAGGCCAGACGATTCAGGCGTTTCTTGAGGCGGGTTTGATCGACGAGATGATCATCACGCGTATTCCGATTGTGCTGGGCCAGGGGATCCCCTTGTTCAGCCAGTTGGGTGGCGAGCATGAGCTTCGGCATATCGGCACGTATGCGTCGGATAACGGGTTTGTTCAAAGCCGGTATGAGGTCGGTGGCAAGCGCTGATGCTCATTGAGCGATTGGGTTGAATCGAGGTGTCTGTATCGCAGGCAAGCCAGCTCCCACATTAAGCAGCTATGCGCTTGATCCTGAACCGGCCTAATCTGTCCTTGAATGTGTCAACTATGTCCCCGCACAGGCGTCCGGCCCGTGGTCCGCTGCAAGCGCGGTCGCCATAGCAGCCAATACCCGAATAACGGATAGACAGGCCAAAAAAAACGCCCCGAACCAGTCGGGGCGTTTTTCATTCAGCAATCACCGATCAAGCCTGATCAGCCAACCGCCACGTCGTCCCGCCCTTCCCGTCTTCCAACACCACACCCATCGCGGTCAGTTGGTCACGGATACGGTCAGACTCCGCCCAGTCCTTGTTGGCCCGGGCAGTCAAACGTGCCTGGATCAGCGCATCAACTTCAGCGGCATCCACACGCCCTTCAGCGCCCGCCTGCAGGAAGTCATCGGCTTCCATCTGCAATACGCCCAGCACGCTCGCCAGCTCTTTCAAACGTGCGGCAAGCCCCGCCGCTGCGTCGAGATCGCTCTCGCGCAGGCGGTTGATCTCGCGCACCATTTCAAACAGCACCGCGCAGGCTTCAGGCGTACCGAAGTCGTCGTTCATCACTTCGGTGAACCGCGCGACAAACGCTTCGCCGCCCGCAGGCGCCACGGAGGGCAGGCCTTTCAACGCGTGGTAGAAACGCTCCAGGGCGCCCTTGGCGTCCTTGAGGTTGTCTTCCGAATAGTTGATCGCGCTGCGGTAATGGCTCGACACCAACAGGTAGCGCACCACTTCCGGGTGATACTTTTCCAGCACGTCGCGAATGGTGAAGAAGTTGTTCAAGGACTTGGACATCTTCTCGCCATTGATGCGAATCATGCCGCAGTGCATCCACGCGTTGGCGTAGGTCTTGCCGGTGGCCGCTTCGCTCTGGGCGATTTCGTTTTCGTGGTGCGGGAACTCAAGGTCGCTGCCGCCGCCATGAATGTCGAAGGTCTCGCCCAGGCAGCAGGTGGACATCACCGAGCATTCGATGTGCCAGCCCGGGCGCCCGGCGCCCCATGGCGACTCCCAGCTCGGCTCGCCGGGCTTGGTGCCTTTCCACAGCACGAAGTCCAGCGGGTCTTGCTTGGCTTCGTCGACTTCGATCCGCGCACCGATGCGCAGGTCTTCGATTTTCTTGCGCGACAGCTTGCCGTAGCCCATGAACTTGGCGACGCGGTAGTACACGTCGCCATTGCCCGGGGCGTAGGCGTAACCCTTGTCGATCAGGGTCTGGATCATCGCGTGCATGCCCGGGATATGGTCCGTGGCGCGCGGTTCCATGTCCGGCTTGAGGATGTTGAGGCGTGCCTCGTCCTCGTGCATCGCAGCAATCATGCGCTCGGTCAGCGCGTCGAACGACTCGCCGTTTTCGTTGGCGCGATTGATGATCTTGTCGTCGATGTCGGTGATGTTGCGCACATACGTCAGGTCATAACCGCTGAAACGCAACCAGCGGGTCACCAGGTCGAAGGCAACCATGCTGCGGCCGTGGCCGATGTGGCAGTAGTCGTACACGGTCATGCCGCACACGTACATGCGCACCTTGTTGCCATCCAGCGGCTTGAAGACTTCTTTGGTCTTGCTGAGTGTGTTGTAGATCGTTAGCAC
Organism: Pseudomonas sp. 21615526; assembly: GCF_013386245.1. Classification (NCBI taxonomy): domain Bacteria; kingdom Pseudomonadati; phylum Pseudomonadota; class Gammaproteobacteria; order Pseudomonadales; family Pseudomonadaceae; genus Pseudomonas; species Pseudomonas sp. 21615526. The sequence goes on from NZ_JACAOM010000136.1 coordinate 32,448, forward strand.
GACAGTTCCTTAAAACAGAATCACTGGCCCCACGAATCACGCAAGGTCACGGTACGGTTGAATACCGGAGCACCGGGTTTCGAGTCCTTGATATCCGCGCAGAAGTAACCTTCGCGCTCGAACTGGAAACGGTCTTCCGGCTGTGCGTCGCCAAGCGATGGCTCGGCACGACAACCCGTGAGAACTTGCAGCGAGTCAGGGTTGATGTTGTCCAGGAAACTGGCACTGTCTTCGGCCTTCTCGGGATTCGGCGAGCGGAACAGGCGATCGTACAGGCGCACTTCGCACTCGACGCTGGCCGCCGCCGGCACCCAGTGCACCACACCTTTGACCTTGCGGCCTTCCGGGTTCTTGCCCAGGGTGTCCGGGTCGTAGGAGCAACGCAGTTCGACGATGTTGCCATCGGCGTCCTTGATCGCTTCGTCGGCACGGATCACGTAGCTGCCGCGCAGGCGCACTTCGCCGTTCGGCTCCAGGCGCTTGTAGCCTTTTGGCGGCTCTTCCATGAAGTCATCGCGGTCGATGTAGATTTCACGGGCGAACGGCAGCTTGCGCACGCCGAGTTCTTCTTTCTGCGGATGACGTGGCAGTTCGAGGTTTTCGACCTGGCCTTCCGGGTAGTTGGTGATCACCACCTTCAACGGACGCAGCACGCACATGGCGCGCGGGGCGTTCGCGTCGAGGTCCTGACGGATGCTGAATTCGAGCATGCCGTAGTCGACCACGCCGTCGGAGCGGTTGGTGCCGACCATCTCGCAGAAATTGCGGATCGATGCCGGGGTGTAGCCACGGCGGCGGAAGCCCGACAGCGTCGACATGCGCGGGTCGTCCCAGCCAAACACGTGCTTTTCATCGACCAGTTGCTTGAGCTTGCGCTTGCTGGTGATGGTGTAGTTCAGGTTCAGGCGGCTGAACTCGTACTGACGCGGGTGCGCCGGTACCGGCAGGCTGTCGAGGAACCATTCGTACAGCGGACGGTGGCTTTCGAACTCCAGGGTGCAGATGGAGTGGGTGATGCCTTCGATGGCGTCCGACTGACCGTGGGTGAAGTCGTAGTTCGGGTAGATGCACCACTTGTCACCGGTCTGGTGGTGATGGGCGTGGCGGATGCGGTACATGATCGGGTCGCGCAGGTTCATGTTCGGCGAGGCCATGTCGATCTTGGCACGCAGTACGCGGGCGCCGTCCGGGAACTCGCCGGCGCGCATGCGGTTGAACCAGTCCAGGTTCTCTTCAACCGAACGGTCGCGGAACGGGCTGTTCTTGCCCGGCTCGGTCAGGGTGCCACGGTATTCCTTGGCTTGCTCCGGGGTCAGGTCGTCTACGTAGGCCTTGCCGGCCTTGATCAACTCGACGGCCCAGTCGAACAACTGGTCGAAATACTTGGAGGCATAGCGCACTTCACCGGACCATTCGAAGCCCAGCCACTTGATGTCGCTTTCGATGGCGTCGATGTATTCCTGGTCTTCCTTGGCCGGGTTGGTGTCGTCGAAACGCAGGTGCGTGACGCCACCGAACTCCTGGGCCAGGCCGAAGTTCACACAGATCGACTTGGCGTGGCCGATGTGCAGGTAACCGTTGGGCTCAGGCGGGAAGCGGGTGACGATCTGCGTGTGCTTGCCCGAATCCAGGTCCGCCTGGATGATCGGGCGCAGGAAATTGACCGGGACGGCAGGTCCGGCCTTGGAATTCGAGGTAGGGTCGACAGTGGGCTTGCTCATAGGATCCTTGAACAGACGAAGTACTTGGCCGGGTGAGGCCGACAAACAAAGGGCTTATCATAGCCGATGCTGTCAAGGCCCTGACAGAGCGTGGCCAAAAACTGCTGCATTTATTGCATGGGCGGTAAAAAACCACCTCGAAATTCCCGCAGGTCACGCTAAACTGCGCGCCTTGGCTGCCGTTTTTGCCAAGCAGGTAAGGCGCAAAACGCCCAAACCCACGAATTCCTTGAAAGAGTAGTGAACATGACTCAAGTCAAACTGACCACCAACCACGGTGACATCGTCATCGAGCTGAACGCCGAGAAAGCGCCGATCACCGTCGCCAACTTCATCGAGTACGTTAAAGCCGGCCACTACGAAAACACTGTTTTCCACCGTGTCATCGGCAACTTCATGGTCCAGGGCGGCGGTTTCGAGCCTGGCATGAAAGAAAAGAAAGACAAGCGTCCAAGCATCCAAAACGAAGCGGACAACGGCCTTTCCAACGACAAGTACACCGTCGCCATGGCCCGTACCATGGAGCCGCATTCGGCCTCCGCGCAGTTCTTCATCAACGTCGCCGACAACACCTTCCTGAACCACAGCGGCAAGAACGTGCAGGGCTGGGGCTACGCGGTATTCGGTAAAGTCACCGAAGGCCAGGACGTTGTCGACAAGATCAAGGGTGTGCAAACCACCGGCAAGGCAGGTCACCAGGACGTACCGGTAGAAGACGTTATCGTCGAGAAAGCCGAGATCGTTGAGTGATATTGCTGATTTCAGATTTGCATCTGGAAGAGGAGCGCCCGGACATAACCCGGGCGTTTCTGGATTTACTGCACGGCCGCGCCCGTTCTGCCCAGGCGTTGTACATTCTGGGGGACTTCTTTGAAGCCTGGATTGGCGACGATGGGATGACGCCCTTCCAGCGTTCGATTTGCCAGGCTCTGCGCGAGCTGAGCGACAGCGGAACCCAGATTTTCATCATGCATGGCAACCGGGATTTCCTGATCGGCAAGGCGTTCTGCAAAGCCGCAGGCGCAACCTTGCTCAAGGACCCGAGTGTGGTGCAACTCGCAGGCGAGCCCGTGCTGTTGATGCACGGCGACAGCCTGTGTACCCGCGACCTTGGCTATATGAAGCTGCGGCGCATCCTGCGTAACCCCATCACGCTGTTCATCCTGCGCCACCTGCCCTTGCGCACGCGGCACAAGCTGGCGCGCAAGCTGCGCAGTGAAAGCCGCGCGCAGACGCGGATGAAGACCAACGACATTGTCGATGTAACGCCTGAGGAAGTGCCGAGGGTGATGCAGCAGTTCGGCGTGCGTACGTTGGTGCATGGCCACACCCACCGCCCGGCGATTCACAAGTTGCAGATTGGCGAGCAAGCGGCCAAGCGCATTGTGCTGGGGGATTGGGACAAGCAAGGGTGGGCATTGCAGGTGGATGAGCAAGGGTTTCAACTGGCGGCGTTTGACTTCGTCAACCCGCAACTGGCCTTGCCTGGCGCCTGATCCTCAGACACAACACCCATCAAATGTGGGAGCTGGCTTGCCTGCGATAGCATCACCTCGATGCATCTGATGTACCGAGGTGCCTGCATCGCAGGCAAGCCAGCTCCCACATTGACCGAGTTCGGTCTTTCGATCAGTGGCCAGAAGCCTCCGGCCCCGCCTTCGCTGCAAACGGCGGTTTCGCCAGCCATACAATCACGATCAACGCCATGAACATCCACCCCAGCAACGTGAAGTAATCCACGGTGGACATCATGTACGCCTGGCTCGTCAGTATCTGGTCCAACTGCGCATACGCCTTGTGCCCTGCCCCGCCGAGCGCCTGCAAGGCGTCCCGGGTGGCCGAGTCGTAGGTGGTCATGTTTTCGCTCATGTAGGCATGGTGCTGGTCCGCCCGGCGAATCCAGATCCAGGTAGTCAACGATGCCGCAAAGCTGCCGCCCAGGGTCCGCAGGAAGGTCGCCAGGCCAGCGCCGTCAGCGATTTGCGCCGGCGGCAGGTCGGACATCAGGATGCTCAAGGTCGGCATGAAGAACAGCGCTACGCCGATCCCCATGAACAACTGCACCAGGGCGATGTGCGTGAAGTCGACTTCATTGGTAAACCCGGCGCGCATGAAGCAACTCAAGCCAATCGCCAGGAACGCCAGCCCCGCCAGCAGCCGCAGGTCGAACTTGTGCGCATATTTGCCCACGAACGGCGACATCAACACCGGCAGGATCCCGATCGGCGCCACCGCCAGGCCCGCCCAGGTGGCGGTGTAGCCCATCTGGGTTTGCAGCCATTGCGGCAGGATCAGGTTGATCCCGAAGAAACCCGCGTACCCGAGTACCAACACAATCGTGCCGATGCGAAAGTTGCGATAGGCGAACAGCCGCAGGTTGACCACCGGGTGCTCGTCGGTCATTTCCCAGATCACGAACACCGCCAGGGCGACAGCCGAGATCACCGCGCCGATGATGATGAAATTCGACTCGAACCAGTCCAGGTCGTTGCCCTTGTCGAGGATGATCTGCAAGGCGCCGACGCCGACGATCAGGCTGAGCAAGCCGACGTAGTCCATCGGTTGGTAGCTGGTGACCACCGGGCGTTTCTTCAGTTGCGAGCGCACCACCATCACGGCAAAGATGCCGATGGGTACGTTGATAAAGAAGATCCACGGCCAGCTGTAGCTGTCGGTAATCCAGCCGCCGAGGATCGGCCCGGCAATCGGCGCCACCACCGTGACCATCGCCAGCAACGCCAGGGCCATGCCACGCCTGGCGGGGGGATAGACCGCGATGAGCAGCGTCTGGGTCATCGGGTACAACGGGCCGGCAACCAGGCCTTGCAATACCCGAAAGCCGATCAGCTCAGGCATCGAGGTGGAAATACCGCAGAGAAACGAGGCCAGCACAAACAGGATGGTGGCCCACAGAAACAGCTTCACCTCGCCGAAGCGACGGCTCAGCCAGCCGGTGAGCGGCAGCGCGATGGCGTTGCTCACGGCAAACGAGGTGATGACCCAGGTGCCCTGCTCCGAACTCACGCCGAGGTTGCCGGAAATCGTCGGCAACGCCACGTTGGCGATGGTGGTGTCGAGCACCTGCATGAAGGTCGCCAGGGACAGGCCGATGGTGGCCATCAGCAAGCTGGGCGGCGTGAAGGAGGCGTTAGCGTTACTCATCGCGAATCCTGTGCAACATGATTGGCGCTACGGCCGCCGGGGCCGCAGCTGATGGATTGGCGAATCAGCGCTGGGCAGCCTTGGGAGCGGCGACGCTGTTGTCATGGATCAATTGGGTGATCATCGCATCGGCTTCGGCCAACTGGCGGTCGTAAACGTTGGTGGTGAACGAAGCCTTCTGCGGCGCCTGCTGGGCCAGTACCGGGCCGCTCTTGTCGTGCAGGTCGACGTCGACCACGGTGGACAAGCCCACCCGCAGCGGGTGCTTGGCCAACTCTTCGGCGTTCACATGGATACGCACCGGCACCCGTTGCACGATCTTGATCCAGTTACCGGTAGCGTTCTGCGCCGGCAGCAAGGCAAACGCGCTGCCCGTGCCCGCGCCGAGGCTGTCGACGGTGCCGCTGAATTTCACGTCGCTGCCGTAGATGTCGGATTCGATATCCACCGGCTGGCCGATACGCATATTGCGCAGCTGGGTTTCCTTGAAGTTGGCGTCGATCCACAGTTGATCCAGCGGGATCACCGCCATCAGTGCAGTACCCGGCTGGACCCGCTGGCCCAATTGCACGGTACGCTTGGCCACATAGCCGGTCACCGGTGCGATCAGGGTGCTGCGGGCGTTGGTCAGGTAAGCCTGGCGCAACTGTGCGGCGGCAGCCTGCACGTCCGGGTGGGACGAAATCACCGTGTCATCCACCAGGGCGCTGCTGGTCTTGAACTGTTGCTGCACGTTGGCCAGGGCGTTTTGCGCCGAGGTCAGGTCGTCACGGGCGTGGGACAGTTCTTCCTGGGAAATCGCCCCGCCGGCAGCGAGGTTCTTGCGTCGGTTGTAGTTGTCCTGGGCCTTTTGCACGTTGGCTTGTTGCGCCAGCACCTGGGCTTTCATGCCATCGACGTTGCTGTACAAGCCACGCACCTGGCGCACGGTGCGGGCCAGGTTGGCCTGGGCACTTTGCAGGCCGACGGCCGCGTCGTTGGGGTCGAAGTTGATCAGCACCTGGCCTTCATGCACCAGGTCGCCGTCGTCAGCGCCGATGCTCACCACGGTGCCGGTCACCAGCGGGGTGATTTCCACCACGTTGCCGTTGACGTAGGCGTCGTCGGTGCTTTCGCTGAAGCGACCATACAATTCGTACCAACCCCACACGCCCAAGGCGCCGAGGATGACGATCAGCGCCAGCACAAACAGCATGACTTTGCGTTTGCGCGGATTGCTGGTGTTGGGTTGTTCAGCCTTGTTTGTTTCAGGAGCGTTGTTGCTGGTTTCGGCAGTGGCCATGACAAGTACCTTGAATTATTCAGTGCGCGTGGCTGGGGTGGTCGAGGCCACGTTATCGGCGTGGAAACCGCCGCCCAGGGCCTGCATCAGTTGAATCGAAAGATCGATTTGCTCGGCATTCAGGGTGGCCAACTGACGCTGGGCCTGGAGCAGTTGCTGTTCGATGCTGAGCACGTCCAGGTAATTGCCGATACCTGAGCTGTAACGCTGGACGCCAGTGTCGTAGGACTGCTGGGCAATGTCAGCGGCGTGTTGCTGGGCCTGGATCTGGCGGCCGGTCTCGCGCAATTGCGAGAGTGTGTTGCCGATATCGCCCAAGGCTTGCACCAGGGTTTTGTTGTACTGGGCCACGGCCAGGTCGTAGTCGGCGTCGCGAGCGTCAAGGTCGGCGCGCAGGCGGCCGCCGTCGAAGATCGGCAGCGAGACGGTCGGCGCAATGCTGAAGAAGCGGCTGGCCGAACCAAACATCGCATCCCCCAGCAACGACTCGGCCCCGGCGCTCGCGCTCAGGTTGAGGTTGGGGTAGAAACGGGTCTTGCTGGCCGCGATGTTCTTGCTCGCCGCCTCCACCCGCCAGCGTGCGGCGATCAGGTCCGGGCGACGGCCCACCAGCTCGGCAGGCAACACCGAAGGCACCGCAACCGCGCTCGGCTTGAGCACGTTGGGGCGTACCAGTTCGCTGCCACGGTCCGGGCCTTTGCCGAGCAACACCGCGAGGGCGATCTTGGCGCTCTGCAGTTGTTTTTCCGCATCGATCAGTTGCGACTGGGAGCTGGCTTCCAGGCTTTCGGTTTGCTGGTACTGGTACTGGCTGTCGATCCCGGAGTTCAGGCGACGCTGGCCCAGGTCGAGCATCTGCCGGGTGCGCTTGAGGTCATCATTGGCCAGGTCACGCACGATATGGGCCTGGCCCAGGTCGCTGTAGGCCTTGGCGACGTTGGCTGCCAGGGTCAGGCGCGCGGCCTGTTGATCGACTTCGGCGGCGCGGGCCTGGCCCAGTGCGGCTTCCCAGGCGGCGCGCTGGCCGCCCCACAGGTCGAAGTTGTAATTGAAGCTGGCACCGATGTTGCGCACGGTGGCGTAGGCATCGCCCTGGCCCAACGGGTCCTGGTCCTTGGCCAGGCGCGAACGGCTGACACCGGCGCTGGCATCCAGGGTCGGCATGCGCTCGGCATCGGCGGCATAGGCAGCGGCTTCGGCCTGGTGGGCACGGGCGCTGGCCACTTGCATGTCGGGGCTGTTCTGCAGGGCTTCCTGGATCAGGCCGTCGAGCTGTGGATCGCCAAGGCCTTTCCACCAGTCGGCGGTGGGCCAGGCGGCGGTGGACAGGGTCACGCCGCTGAGGGATTTGCCGGTTTGCAGGTTATTGGCTTCGAGGCGTTTGCCTTCTGTGTTCAAGCCGCTGAAATTGGCACAACCGGCCATAGTCATGGCCACCAGCACAAGGCTGAGGCCGGCACGCAAGGAGCGATTGTTCATGCACTACCTACCCGCTGGATGGTGATGGGGTCACCCGCAGCTATCAGAATTTTCTTCAGGATTTTTTCCAGGGTTTGCAATTCACCCGGCTCCAGGGCGCCCGCCAACTGGTTCAGGGCCTGGGCACCGATGTGCGGCAGCATGTCGGCCACGCGCTGGCCTTCGGCGGTCAGCACCAACTGCACCTGGCGCCGGTCCTGCTCGGAACGCTTGCGCGCCAGCAGGTCCTTCTGTTCCAGGCGGTCGAGCATGCGGGTCATGGAGCCGCTGTCCAACGACAGGTTGCGGCACAGCTCGGCCGGGGTGTCGACGCCGTACTGGGCCATGATGATCAACACCTTGAACTGCGCGGCCGTGATGCCGTGGGGTTCCATGTGGGTGTCGATGATCTTGTCTTTGAGCAGCGCAGCCCGGCCCAGCAGCAGGCCGAGGTGGCAGTTGTGGAAGTTTTCGGGGGTGAAGTGCTTCATCGTGACCAGCCTATTAACTGCCTAAGCAGTGAATGTGTGACACGATGTTACTGCCTAGGCAGCGAATGTCAAACGAATAGTTAGGTTGCTTGCTAATTAGCGGATAAATGGTGGGAGCCAGGCTCCCACCATTACCGTGGACGGATCAGAAATCGCGCTTGTAGAAAATATCCAGGGAGCTGGCCACGCCGCTGGCCACTTCCAGGTACACCTTCTTGCTCAGCAAATAGCGCAAGGCGATGGTGTTGGCCGGCTCGAACACCCCCACGCCATAACGCAGGCTGAGCTTCTCGGAGATCTTGCCGCTGGCCACCACGGCGGTGTTGTTGCCACTGCCCTGGGTGTCCAGTTCAAAGTCCTGGATGCCCAGGTTCTTGGCGATGTCCGACGTGACCCCGGCACTGCCCATCAACCCAAGACCCAGCGCCGCTTCGGCCAGCATGTTGTTGTCCTCACCGTTGGTGGTGCGCGAACGCCCCAACACCAGGTACGACAATGCATCCTCTTGGGCCATGGCCGGCTCCGAGAAAATTTGCGTAGTCGGCTGCTCGGCACTGCCGCTCAGACGAATACCGGCGGTGACGGTCCGGGACGGCTCGGTGGTGATCCGCACCGCTTCGATATCCAGGAACGGCTGGTCAATCGGCCCGGCAAACAACAATCGCGCGCGGCGCACAGTCAGGCGTTGGCCGTAGGCCCGGTAGCGGCCGTCGTTGAGCCACAGTTCACCACGGGTGTCCATGTTGTCGCCGATGTGCACATGGCCTTGCAGGTTGGCGGTAAGGCCAAACCCGGCGAAGCTCAGCTTGTCCTTGCCTACCTCCACATCGATGTCCATCGCCATGGCCATCGGCGGCTTGCCCTCTTCGGTCTGGCTGCCGACGATCACCGTGTCATCCGAGACCTTGACCGTCGATGGCGGCAATTCCCGCACGGTGATCTCGCCCTTGGGAATCTGCACCTTGCCGGAGATCGCCAGCTTGTCGTTCTTCATGCTGATCTTCAGGTCAGGCGCCACCTCCAGGGCCGCGTACGGTTCCACGGTGACCGGCAGTTGCGTGCCTTGCAGCGCGATATCCACCGCCAGGGCCTGGCCCCAGTCGATCTGCCCCTTGATAGTGCCCTGCCCGGCCTTGCCGCTGCGCCAGCCGCCATTGAGCTGCACGCTTTCGCCGGCAATCAACGCCTGGATATTCAGGCCTTCAATGCTGGTGGGCAGTTCCGGGCCGGAGATTTCACCCCCCACCAGGTTGATGCTGCCGTTGACCTGAGGCGCCAGCAGGCTGCCGCCAATTCGCCCGTTACCGTTGAGCTTGCCGTTGAGCTTCTCGACCATGGGTACAAAGGGGCGGGCCACCGCGAGGTCGAGGCCGGTCAGGGTGAAGTTGCCGGTGATCGGCTTGTTCTTTGCCAGCGGATTGAGCTGCGCCTGCAACAGCAACTCGCCGAGCTTGCCGCCACGGAAATTGAGCTGGGTGTCGATGCGCGTGGGGTTGAGGGTGGTTTCCAGCTTCAGCGTGTCGTAGGGGAAATCCAGCCACTGGTCCTTGTCCTTGACCCGCAGGGTACCGCCGCTGGCGTCCACCGAGACCACGCCTTTGGGGCCGCTGGCCGGCAGGTCGAGCTGCACGTCGGCATTGAGCTTGCCCTGCCAGGCGAAATCCTTGGGCAACCACTGCGCCAGGCTGTCGATTGGGAACTGCTTGAGGTGATAACGCAGCTTCGGCACGGGCATCAGGCGCTGGTCTTCGCCGCACAGGCTCGCCGGGCCGGAGACCCAGCAGTGCGCCGCAAAGGTCAGCTTGCCATCGGCCAGGCGCTCGATCTTCGCCGGCGCTTGCAGCTTCCAGTCCTGGCCACCGGCTTGCACATCGCCGCTGGCCAGGCGCCCGCGCCAGTTGCCTTTGTCGAGGTTGCCGTCCAGGGCCAGGGCCAGCTTGAGCAACGGGCCGGCCAGGTCGAGCTGGACTTTCTGGCTTTTGATATCGCCCTGGGCGCTGGCAGTGAAGGTGCCGAGCTGGGTTTCACCGGCCTGGATGCCACTGCCTTTCAGGTCGACTTTGGCGCGCTGGGCATTATCCAGGTTCGCGTCCAGGGTCAGGTTTTGCAGGCGGTTATCTTCAAACGCCAGTTGCTGGCCAACCAGGTTGAGCTTGCCTTGCGGCGCTTTCAGGGTGCCGGCGACGTCGAGGCGACCATTCATCTGCCCGCGCAGTTGCGGCCAGAGCTGGGCGAGGCGCGTCAGCTTGATGTCGATCTGCCCGGCAAGGCGCTGTTGCAGGCTGCCGCTGCCATAGATGCGGTTGTCGCCGAGGCGGATGTCCAGGGTGCCGAGGGTCCATTGCTCGCCAGCGCCTTCGGCCTTGGCCTGGAGCACGGCAGGTTGGCCACGCAGACGGCCCTTGAGGTCGAGGTCGGCATTGAGCTTGAGTTGCTCGTTCTTCATTTCGCCCTTGCTGCGCAACGGGCCCGCGAGGGTGCCGGGCAACTCCGCGACCCAATACGCCGGGTTGATGGCCGACAAGTCCAGCGCCGTGTCCCAGGCGATGCCATCGGCAAATTGCAGGTTCAGGTGGCCTTCGGCCTTGCCCTGACCAGCCGCGAGTTTCAACTCGGGGAGGAACACTTGCTTGGGGTCGCCACTGAACGGGCTGGCCAGGCTGAACTTGCCCGCAGGGCCGTCGAGGTCGGCCTTGAAGTTGCCCAGATAGTTGCCGTCCTTGTAGGAAACTTCACCATTGAAGGTACGCAAGGCCACCTGGGGTTCGTCGATCACCGGGTACAGGCGATGCCACGGGAAATCCAGCCAGTCGATTTTCGCGTCGGCGCTGAAGCCTTGCTGCCAGTCCAGGTTGGCACTGAGCTTGAGGCTTTGCTCGTCACCGGCATTCAAATCCAGCCCGGCGATCTGCGCGCCCTTGGCGTCGACCTTGCCTTGCAGCAGCAGGTCCACCGGGCCTTTTTCCGCGGGCAGTACGGCTTTGCCCAGCAACTGGTAACCGTTGCTCAGGTCGCCCTTGGCGGTCAGGTCCAGCTGATTGAGTTGCAGGGTATCGGGCAAATCGGCGCTGGGTTTGAAGCCGTCGGCGGTGATGTGCAACTGCGCCGGCAGGTTTTCCACCAGCGGTTGCAATTCGCCGCTGAGCTTGGCCGGCAGGTAGCCGCTGCTGTCGGCGTCGAGCTTGAGGGTCTTGAGCAAATCGCCATCGACCTTCAGCGCCAGCGTCCAGGGCGCACCGCCCGGCGCGTAAGGCAGGCTCAGGTTGCCGCTGGCGGCCAGCGGCCAATTGCCGGTGGGTTGCAGCAGGCCGGACAGGTCAAGGACCAAACCGTCCCGTTGCAGGTGCACCGAATCGATCTGCATCCCGGCGGCAGTCCAGTGCGCCGCCAGCTGCAGGCCCTGGAGCTCTTCGCTGCCATTGAACAGCAGGCTGCCAACGCGGATGTCACCCAACTGAAGGGCGACCGGCAGTTTCAGGTCCGGCAGGGTAATCGGGCCGCTGCTTTCTTCGGTGCCGGGTGGAAATTGCAGGCTCACCTGCTCCACATCCAGTTGGTTGATGCACAAGGTCATGCGCATCAAACACGCGGGCGACCAGTCGAACTTCGGCGCCTGAAGCTCCACGCGGCTGCTGTCCTGCTGCCATAACAGATGGTCGGCACTCCACTGCCCGCCCAGGCGACCCTGGAAATTTTCCACGGTCAAACCCGGCACCTGGCCCAGCACCCACCGGCTGCCGACCTGGGTACCCAGCACCGTCCACAGTGCCAGCACTATCACCGCGAGGACCGCCAGAATGGCCAGCCCCGCTATTTTCAAACCACGCATCACAGCTCAGGCCCCATGGAAAAGTGCAAACGAATGCCGCCCGGATCTTCGAGGGCATGGGCCAGGTCGAGGCGGATCGGGCCAACCGGCGACACCCAGCGCACACCCACACCCACGCCGGTTTTCAGGCTTGGCATTTCCAGGGTGTTGAACGAATTGCCTTGGTCGATAAAGGTCGCGATCCGCCATTTTTCGGCGATGGAATATTGGTACTCGGCGCTCAGGGCCACCATGTAGCGGCCGCCGATGCGGTCGCCACGATCGTTTTCCGGGGACAGGGTCTGGTACTCGTAACCCCGTACGCTCTGGTCGCCACCGGCAAAAAAGCGCAACGACGGCGGCACGGATTTGTAGCCGTTGGTGGCACTGCCGCCAAACTGCGCCCGCGCCAGGAAACGATGGTTATCCCACAGGGTGGTCAGGCCCTTGATCGTCGCCGTGCCGTAAAGCAGATTGGTGTCGGAACCCAGGCCTTCCTTGGCGACCTTGGCGTCGAACAGCAGGCGATAGCCGTTGTGCGGGTCGATGCGGTTGTCGCTGCGCAAGTAGGAATAACTGATGCCGGGCATCAGCAGCGTACTCAGGCCCGAGTCGTTGCCCAGGCGATATTCTTCACGCTGCCATTTGAGCGAGATCACCCGCGTCCAGCCGCTGGGCAACTTGCTGTGCCACTCGGGGCCGAGGGTGAGCAGTTTACTCAGGGTGTCGGTGTTGGCGATTTCTTCATTCTGGTAGCCGCCGGCAAAGCGCAATTTGTCGGTCAGTGGCGGGTCCATGGGAATGTCGTACCACAACCCGACGTTCTGCCGAGGCGCGGAAAGCTCGGCTTCCCAGCCATAACTGTGGCCCTGGGGGTTGACCCAGTGGCGCGTCCAGTTGGCCTTGCCCCGCGGGCCGACGTCGGTCGAGTAACCGAGGCCCAGGCCCATGGTGCGCGGCTTGCGGGTTTCAAGTTGCACGGCCACCGGGATCACGTCATTGGTCGAGGCCGCCGGAGCGGCGTCCACGCGCACGCCTTCGAAAAAGCCGCTGGATTGCAGGTTCTGGTTGAGTTCGGCGATCAGTTCGGAGTCGTAAGGCGCGCCGCTCTTGAACGGCACCATGCGTTGCAGCAGGTCTTCATCAAACGGCGTATCGCCGGCAAAGCTGACCTTGCCCAAGGTGTAGCGTGGGCCACTGTCATAAATCAGTTCGATATCGGCCACACCCGCCTTGGGGTCGACCGAGAGTTTCTGACTGGTAAAGCGCCCGCTGAAAAAGCCGTAGCGTGACGCCTGGTTCTGGATGACGCGCTTGGCGTCTTCGTAGTTGCCGTGGTTGAGCACGGCGCCGGATTTGAGTTGGTCGCTGGCGGGCACGCGAAAGGCCTTGAGGTCGGCGGCCTGGCCGTCGACCCGAATGGTCACATTGCGCAAATGCACCGGTTCGCCGGGGTCGATGGTGAGGATCAGGCGCGGGTTCTTGCCGCCCTTCACATCGCTGGCAATCTGCGGTTGGTAGTAGCCCAGCGCCTGGGCGGCCTTGCGGGCCTGCTCCTCGGCGCCACGGCTGAACCGCAGCAGGGCTTCTTCGTCACGATCGCCGACCCCGCCGATATAGCCTTCGATGTTGGCTTTCAACGCGTCGTTTGAAGGCTTGATACGCACATCCAATTCGCTTTGCGCCAAGGCGCCGCAGCTCGTGAACAGCAGAATCAAGCCGCTGGTAAATCTTCCTGGAAACTTCATAGGCCGGGATGCTACACGAGCTTGGGAGCGAGTTAGAACCCGGATTTGTCTGAATAATTCTGTCTTAAACCGTTGCAGCCTGTAACACCTGCGGATTTGCGTGAAAGAACACGTGTTCCAGTACCGGTCCTACAGCGACCTCGCCGATCTCTTCATAGCCCTGGCGCTTATAGAATTCCAGATAGCGAGAATTCCCCGTGTCCAGCACCACGCCTGAGGAATGCGGGTCTTCGGCGCACCAGTTGTGCACCGCTTCCAGCAGTTGCTCACCGTAGTGCTTGCCCTGGAATTGCGGGTGAATCCCCAGCAACGGCAGCACATGCACCGAATCCGAGGGCAGGCACGCCAGCACTGCCTGATGGTATTCCAGGTAACGCCGGGTACCGCGCACACCGGTACTCAGCCACATGCGCAACTGCCAGGCCCAGCTTTCGGTGATGCCCAGGCGGCGGGTCGGTGGCGCGATCAGGGCGATGCCGATCAGCCGGTCGTTGACCAACAGGCCAATCGCCGGGAGTTTCTGGAAGAAGTGCTGTTTGACCAGTTCACGCACCGTGGCGCGCACCCGCTGTTCGTAGCCGGGACGTTCGGCTTCGAAGATGTAGGCGAACGTCGGCTCATGGCGATAGGCCTGGTACAACAGCGAACGGGCTTCGCGGGAGTAGCCGCTGTCGAGCATGTGGATCTGGGCGATGGCAGTCGAGGTGTCAGGCATAACAGTGAATCTCCCCTGGGCGCTGACTCAAAAGGTCGCGCTCTTGTTATTACGAACGTCTGCGGCACTGTTTCGTTCAGTGTAGCCACCGGACGCCGCTTCGTAGCCCAACGCAGCCTTGTGCCTCGGCAGCTGCTACAAGGCTGGCTCCCGTCCTACATTGTCGGCTAGCATCGCCCTTTTGCCAGACTGGACCGCCGACCATGAAAATCGTGTCTTTCAATATCAACGGGCTGCGCGCCCGCCCTCATCAGCTGGCGGCACTGATCGAGAAACACCAGCCGGACGTGATCGGCCTGCAGGAAACCAAGGTCCACGACGACCAGTTCCCGCTGGATGAGATCAAGGCCCTCGGCTATCACGTGTATTACCACGGGCAGAAAGGCCACTACGGTGTTGCCCTGCTCTCGCGCCAGGAACCGCTGGCGCTGCACAAAGGCTTTGCCAGTGACGAAGAAGACGCCCAGCGCCGGTTTATCTGGGGCACCTTCGCCGACGCCAACGGCAACCCGATTACCATCATGAACGGCTATTTCCCACAAGGCGAAAGCCGCGACCACCCCACCAAGTTCCCGGCCAAGCAGCGCTTCTACGAGGACCTGCAAACCCTCCTGGAGTCGCAGTTCAGCAATGACCAGGCCGTGGTGGTGATGGGTGATGTGAATATTTCCCCGGAAGACTGCGACATCGGCATCGGTGCCGACAACGCCAAGCGCTGGCTGAAGACCGGCAAGTGCAGCTTCCTGCCGGAAGAACGCGAGTGGATGGCCCGCCTGAAGAACTGGGGCCTGGTGGACAGCTTCCGCCACCTCAACCCGGATGTGGCAGACCGCTTCAGCTGGTTCGATTACCGCAGCCGTGGTTTTGAAGACGAGCCAAAGCGCGGGCTGCGAATCGACGTGATCCTGGCTTCCCAAGGCTTGTTGCCCCGGGTGAAGGATGCCGGTGTGGACTACGACCTGCGCGGCATGGAAAAACCCTCCGATCATGCACCGATATGGCTGGAATTGAGCTGATTTCTAACAGCAGCGCCGTTAAATGTGGGAGCGGGCTTGCTCGCGAATACGGAGTGTCAGTCACCGGATACGTCGACTGACACACCGTATTCGCGAGCAAGCCCGCTCCCACACTTTTTGACGGCGTGATGCCGGTCATATTGCTGAAACCTCTCTGACTTAATCTCGCGGCACTCCCTTTGGCTTGAGAAGGTGCCGGCATGATGCTGCGCGTTCTATCCCTGCTGGCCCTGCTCAGCGCATTTCCCCTCGCCGCTTTTTCCACCCCTCTGCCCTTCCCCGAACATGGCCCGGCCTTGCGCATCCAGGGTTCCAACACCATCGGCGCGGCGCTTGGCCCGGCGCTGGTCAAGGGGCTGATGGAGCAACAGGGGTTGCAAGCGGTGCACAGCGAGCCATCTGACCAGGCCAACGAACAGCACATCGTCGGCAAGACTCGCCAGGGCCAGAAGGTGACGGTGGAAGTGGCGGCCCATGGTTCCAGCACCGGGTTCGCAGCCCTGAAAAACGCCAGCGCCGACCTCGCGGCGTCTTCCCGGCCGATCAAGGACAGCGAACTGGTGGACCTCGAAGCCCTCGGCGACCTGAAAAGCCCCGACGCCGAACAGGTCATCGCCATTGACGGGCTGGCGATCATCCTCAACCCACGCAACCCGTTGGGGACGCTGAACACCGCGCAACTGGCGCAGATCTTCAGCGGCGAAGTCTCGACCTGGGAACAACTGGGCGGCATCGGTGGCCAGATTCACCTGTACGCGCGGGATGATCAATCCGGCACCTATGACACCTTCAAGGAACTGGTGCTCAGCCGGCGCGGCAAGTCGTTGGATGGCAGCGCCAAGCGCTTCGAATCCAGCGAGCAGTTGTCGGATGCTGTCAGCCATGACCCCCAGGGCATCGGTTTTATCGGATTGCCCTATGTACGCCAGGCCAAGGCGGTGGCCATCGTCGATGGCGACTCGCAGCCGATGCTGCCGCTGAACAGTTTGATCGCCACCGAGGACTACCCACTGTCACGCCGGTTGTTCTTCTACCTGCCACCTGTTGCACAAAACCCCTGGGCCAAGGCCCTGGTGGACTTTGCACAAAGCAGCAAGGGCCAGGCGATCGTCGCCGCCAACGGATTTATCGCACAGCAGGTGCAGGCCATGGCGGTGGAGCCACGGGCGCCGATGCCCGGGGATTACCAGGCGATTGCCCGACAAGCGCAGCGCCTGACGGTGAACTTCCGGTTTGAGGAAGGCAGTGCCAGCCTCGACAACAAGGCGCGCCAGGACCTGATGCGGGTAGTGGCTTATATAAAGAGCCACGGCAAGCTGGACAAGCAGGTGACGCTGGTGGGGTTTGGGGATGCCAAGAGTGATGCGCAGCGGGCGGCGCTATTGTCGAAGTTGCGGGCGATGGCGGTGCGCCGGGAATTGGTTAAAAGCGGCGTGGTGCTGAGGGACATTCAGGGGTTCGGTGCCGAGATGCCGGTGGCGGCAAATACGGCGGATGAGGGACGGATCAAGAATCGGCGGGTGGAGGTTTGGGTGTATTGAGGACGCGGAGCGTCCGGGGCAGCATTCCCACGCAGAGCGTGGGAACGATCAACTGGCCTCATCGCGGCAAGCCCGGCTCCCACAGTTGACTGCATTCCCCTGTGGGAGCTGGCTTGCCTGCGATGAAGACACCTCGGTTTTACTGCCCGCTGCGCATCATTTCCCGCGGCACATACTTGCCGATCTCGAACTTGCCGATTGCTGCGCGGTGCACTTCGTCCGGGCCATCGGCCAGGCGCAGGGTGCGCTGCATGGCGTACATGTAGGCCAGCGGGAAGTCATTGGATACGCCGGCGCCACCGTGGATCTGGATGGCGCGGTCGATCACCCTCAACGCCACGTTCGGCGCCACCACCTTGATCTGGGCGATTTCGCTTTTCGCGACCTTGTTGCCCACGGTGTCCATCATGTAGGCAGCTTTCAGGGTCAGCAGGCGCGCCATGTCGATTTCCATCCGCGAGTCGGCGATCTTGTCGATATTGCCACCCAGGCGGGCCAGCGGCTTGCCGAAGGCGGTACGGCTGACGGAACGCTTGCACATCAGTTCCAGCGCGCGCTCGGCCATGCCGATGGAACGCATGCAGTGGTGAATACGGCCCGGGCCAAGGCGCCCCTGGGCAATTTCAAAGCCCCGGCCTTCGCCCAGCAGGACGTTTTCGTACGGCACGCGGACGTTTTCAAACAGCACTTCGGCGTGGCCATGGGGTGCGTCGTCGTAGCCGAACACCGGCAGCGGGCGCACGATCTTCACACCGGGCGCATCCACCGGTACCAGGATCATCGAGTGCTGCTGGTGACGCGGCGCATCCGGGTTGCTCAGGCCCATGAAGATCAGGATCTTGCAGCGCGGGTCACAGGCGCCGGAGGTCCACCATTTTTTACCGTTGATCACCCACTCGTCGCCGTCGCGTTCTGCACGGGCGGCCATGTTGGTGGCGTCGGAGGAAGCCACGTCCGGCTCGGTCATGGCAAATGCCGAGCGGATTTCGCCGCGCAGCAGCGGTTCGAGCCAGCGCTGTTTTTGCTCTTCGTTGGCGTAGCGCACCAGCACTTCCATGTTGCCGGTATCCGGTGCAGAGCAATTGAACGGCTCCGGCCCCAGCAAGGAGCGGCCCATGATTTCGGCCAGGGGCGCGTATTCCAGGTTGGTGAGGCCGGCGCCCAATTCGGATTCCGGCAGGAACAGGTTCCACAGGCCTTCGGCTTTAGCCTTGAGCTTCAACTCTTCCATGATGGCGGTGGGCTGCCAGCGGTTACCTTCGGCAACCTGGCGTTCGAACACAGGCTCGGCCGGGTAGACGTAGGCATCCATGAACGCGGTGACGCGTTCACGCAGTTCCTGAACCTTGGGCGAATAGGCGAAATCCATGGGCAGCACCTTCTCAATGGAGGTTGTTGAGGTCATGAATCGATGCTAGAACAGCGTTGATAATTTACCTAGCCTATTCTCGGCGTGTATTAACATTCATCACCGATATATGATCGGCGTATGGACACCTAACAATAAGAGCGCAGCGAAATGAATCTGAGCAAGGTCGACCTCAACCTCTTCATCGTCTTTGACGCGATCTACACCGAAGCCAACCTGACCCGCGCCGGGCAGATTGTCGGGATTACTCAACCTGCGGTGTCGAACGCTCTGGCCCGCCTGCGGGAGACCTTCAACGACCCGCTGTTCGTGCGCACAGCCCAAGGCATGGTGCCCACACCCATGGCCCAGAACATCATTGGCCCGGTGCGTAACGCGCTGTCGCTGCTGCGGGTGTCGGTACAGGAAAGCCGGATCTTCAACCCGCAACAGGCGGCCAAGACCTACCGCATCAGCATGACCGACCTCACCGAAGCGGTGATTCTGCCGCCGCTGTTCCAGCGCCTGCGCCGCCTGGCACCGACGGTGGTAATCGAGAGCTTCCTGTCCAAGCGCCGGGAAACCACCAAGGAACTGGCGGCCGGTCGCCTGGACTTTGCCGTGGATGCGCCGCTCAACACCGACCCGCAAGTGCGCCACGTCAAGCTGATGGAAGACCGCTACGTGTGCGCCATGCGCAAGGGCCATCCGATGGCGGGCAAGGACAAACTGACGCTGGATGACTACCTGTCGCTGACCCACATTCATATCTCCAGCCGGCGCAACGGCCTGGGCCATGTCGACCTGGCGCTGGGCAAGATGGGCCTGCAACGCAAGATCGCCCTGCGCTCCCAGCACTACCTGATGGCCTCGCAGGTGCTGCAACAGACCGACATGGTAATGACCGTGCCGGAGCGCTTTGCACGGCGCCATGAACTGCACTGGTTCAACCTGCCGGTGAATGATGTGCCGATGGTGGAAACCCATCTGTACTGGCATGAAAGCACCGACCAGGATCCGGCCAACCGCTGGATGCGCGAGCAGATGATCGAGTTGTGCCAGCAGGTGACGGCCCATGAGAAGAAGCTGGACAAACTGTAGGAGCGAGCTTGACGTTAACGTCAACCAGCCATTAGCTTAACGCTCAAGACACTCCTTGAGCGCCCTCATGAGCACGACCTACAGCATCTCCGACCTCGCCCGCGAGCTCGACATCACCACCCGCGCCATTCGCTTCTATGAAGAACAAGGCCTGCTGTCCCCGGAACGCCGGGGCCAGGAGCGCATTTATTCGCCCCGCGACAAGGTCAGCCTGAAGCTGATCCTGCGGGGCAAGCGCATCGGTTTTTCCCTGGCCGAGTGCCGGGAACTGATCGAACTCTACGACCCTACCAGCGGCAACCAGAAACAGCTGCACAGCATGCTGGCGAAAATCGCCGAGCGCCGCGAGCAGCTGGAACAACAGTTGCTCGACATCGAACAGATGAAGCTCGAACTGGACACCGCCGAAGAGCGTTGCATCCAGGCGCTGGAACAGACCATTCAGGGCCAGGTTGGCCATTCATAAAAGGTAGCTGCCATGTCCCTCCCCTCTCATGTGCGCCTGGTGGAAGTGGGCCCCCGCGACGGCCTGCAGAATGAAGCGCAACCCATCAGCGTCGCCGACAAGGTGCAATTGGTGGACGCCCTGAGTGCCGCCGGCCTGGGTTACATCGAAGTCGGCAGTTTTGTGTCGCCCAAATGGGTACCGCAGATGGCCGGGTCGGCCGAGGTGTTTGCGCAGATCCAGCGCAAGCCGGGCGTGACCTATGGCGCGCTGGCGCCAAACCTGCGGGGTTTTGAAGATGCACTGGCGGCGGGCGTGAAAGAAGTGGCCGTATTTGCGGCGGCTTCCGAGGCGTTTTCCCAGCGCAATATCAACTGCTCCGTCAGCGAAAGCCTGGAACGCTTCGTGCCGATCATGGCCGCGGCCAGGCAGCATGGTGTGAGTGTGCGGGGTTATGTGTCGTGTGTGTTGGGTTGCCCTTATGAAGGTCAGGTCGCGCCGGAACAGGTCGCGGCAGTCGCTCGCGAGCTGTTCGCCATGGGCTGCTATGAGGTGTCCCTGGGCGACACGATTGGCACCGGCACTGCAGGCGCAACACGCCGGATGTTCGAGGTGGTCGGCGCGCAGGTGCCACGGGACAAGCTGGCCGGGCACTTCCATGACACCTATGGCCAGGCCATCGCCAATATCTACGCCAGCCTTGAGGAAGGTATCCAGGTGTTCGACAGCTCTATTGCGGGCCTCGGCGGGTGCCCCTATGCCAAGGGGGCCAGCGGTAACGTTGCCACTGAAGATGTGTTGTACCTGCTCAATGGCTTGGGCATCGAGACGGGTATCGACATGGACAAGCTGATTCTGGCGGGTCAGCAGATTTGTACGGTACTCGGCCGCCCCACCGGTTCGCGCGTGGCGAAGGCTCGCAGCGCCGGTTGAGTAGTGCGCTTGTGACGATGTGTTACCTCGCGGCTACACATCGGGTAACACGGGAACATATTTTGTCGCATTTCCTGAAGGAAATTTCTCGTCAAAAAATCAAGGCATTGATTTTAAAGGACTTTATAAAGTTGGCACGGCTTCTGCTATCTCTATTGCATAACAAGAATAAAAAGCACCAAACCTAATAAAAATAAGACGTAACGACTCTGACATAACAAAAACAACACGGCAGAGACGCAGCTAACAGATTTTTTTGGAGAAGATGTGCTTCGCAGGGTACGGCTTGCCGAAACCCGCAACCGGATAGAGAAGAACAAAAAACTACCTCAAGGTAGCTACCCACTGGTTGGATCGCGTGCGAAGAAGCAGATCAGCGCTCAAAAAAATACGTTTGCTCTTGACCCCGGATGGGGGTCGCCAAAAACAGCGGTAAAGGGCCACGGTTGCCAAAAACAACAATAGACCGCCCCTCAATAATAAAAAAAGAGCACGCAACGACAAATTAAAGGGGACCTTCGGGTCCCCTTTGTGCTTTCTCGGGGAAGGTGGTTTGCGTGTATATCCGTTTTTTGGGTGATGGCTGAGATTGGTT
>NZ_JACAOM010000137.1:0-6445 GCF_013386245.1 Pseudomonas sp. 21615526
GGGATCGTGTGGGGGCCGGTGGCGGCGTACTTCCTGCTGAGCGGGTCGATCTGGCAGGGCGTGGTGCTCGGGTTGTTCGGGGTATTTGTGATCGGGCTGGTGGACAATGTGCTAAGGCCCATCCTGGTGGGCAAGGACACCCGCATGCCGGATTACCTGATCCTTATCTCAACCTTGGGCGGCCTGTCGATCTTTGGCTTGAACGGCTTTGTCATCGGGCCACTGATTGCTGCGTTGTTCATGTCCAGCTGGGCGCTGTTTGTGGAAACCAAACCGCGGGTGCAACTGCCTTAGGCATGAAAGCAATGCGCCATTTTGACCGACAGGGCCTGGGCGGCCGGTAATGAAGTGAGTGGGCCGCTGATGGCTTCGCCATCGCGTACCAGGTACCAGCAGGCGAGCAAGCCAAGCTCCCGCAGAGAGGCGGGAACGGCACTGCCGATGACAGACATGATTTGAATAGTGGGCATGATGACCTCCGATACGCTATGGAGGTGACATTACGGTGCGTAGGCCTTCAGGGAAAATCAACCTGCTCGATAGTCGACATCACTGTTATCGAGCGACCCTCAGTCAGTCGACCACCTGGTCGAGCATATGCACCACTTCCTGTTCACTGAGCAGGCCCTTGCGCACCAGGTTTTCCGTCAGCAAGGACAGGAACTTGGCGTTGCGATGGCCTTCCAGGGCCTTGAGCTCCGTCAGTACGCTATAGACCTTGCTCGAGGTGCAGAGGCCGGCGGTGCGATGTGGGTTTTGCGTGGGCATGGGCAATCGTCCTTGTTGTTATTGGTCGGACAGTGTTGATAGTGGAAGCCTTTTGAGACACAAACATGACAGCGCAGGCCCCGTTCGGGCAAGCGCCTATTGAGATCAATGATGTGGGATTTGGCCACAGCCATTGTCCTTATAACGACCTTGGCGAGATTTATTCAGACCTGCGGGCCAAAAAAAGGCCCCGCTTTTAGGGCGGAGCCTGTTCAGGTGTATCAGTTGAGGCTTACCAGCCGCGACCGTAATAGCCGTGTGGAGGGCCGTAGTAGCCGCGCGGTGGGCCGTAGTAGACCGGCGCCGGGCGGTAATAAACCTGTTGTTGCACATACACAGGCGGTGGCGGTGCGTAGTAGACCGGCGGCGGAGCGGCATACACCGGCTGCGGCTGGACATACACCGGTTGTTGCACGTAGACCGGCCGCGATTGGCTGGCGACGATCGAGCCGCCTACCACTGCACCAACAACGGCTCCCAGTGCGAGCGGAGCACCCCAACCACCACCGTGGGCGGAGGCCTGTCCTGCCATAGCGAGTGCGCCGATCAGCAAGGCGATCTTGGGGAGTTTACGAATCATGGTCATTCCTCGGTTAGCCCCTGCGCTCATGGTCTGCAATCAATCGACTCAAGGATTGTCGCGGGGATACTTTTAAGACAGCGTATTTCTAAAAAACAGCACAGCCGATAGGTAAAGGTTGTGTAAGGTCTGTATCGGTTGGCTTACACAAGTGGCCGGGCACAGTGCGTATGATCCATGAGAACCCGCCGGCGCGGGTATTCCGTCTATCCGAAACCGCCTCTGGAATGGCTTCAAGGAGTTACCGATGCAGATGAACCCCAACAAGGACACCCAACTGTGCATGTCACTGTCGGCGCGCCCCGGGAACTTTGGCCTGCGCTTTCATAACCACCTGTACGAGCAGTTGGGGTTGAATTTCTACTACAAGGCCTTCAGTAGCCAGGACCTGCCGGGCGCCGTCGGTGGCATTCGGGCCTTGGGCATTCGGGGTTGTGGCGTGTCGATGCCGTTCAAGGAAGCCTGTATTGCCCTGGTGGATGAGCTGGACGATTCGGCGCGGGCCATTGCGTCAATCAATACCATCGTCAACACCGACGGGCATTTGAAGGCCTACAACACCGATTACATCGCCATCGAGCAACTGCTGCACAAGCACCAGGTGCCCAAGGACTCGACCTTCGCCCTGCGCGGCAGCGGCGGCATGGCCAAGGCGGTGGCCAGTGCCTTGCGCGATGGCGGCTACGCCAAGGGCGTGATCGTGGCGCGCAATGAAGAAGCGGGCCGGGCGCTGGCCCAGAGCCTGGGGTATGAGTGGCAGGCGCAGTTGGGTGCCTTGCGCCCGCAGATGCTGGTCAACGTGACGCCGATTGGCATGACCGGAGGGGCGGAAGCGGATCAGTTGGCGTTTGAAGCTGACGCGGTTGATGCGGCCGAGACGGTCTTCGATGTGGTGGCGATTCCCTCGGAAACCCCGCTGATCCTGCGTGGACGGGCCCAGGGCAAACGAGTGATCACCGGTTTGGAAGTGATCGCCATCCAGGCGTTGGAGCAGTTTGTGCTGTACACCGGCGTGCGGCCGACGGATGAACAGTTTCAGGCGGCGGTGGCATTTGCCCGGAGCTGAGCATCACCGCTGGCGGTGTGGAGAGTGAGCTTGCTGTGGCGAGGGAGCTTGCTTTGGAGAGTGAGCTTTTGTGGCGAGGGAGCTTGCTCCCGCTGGGTTGCGCAGCAGCCCCAAGAAAATGGGAGCGCTACGCACTCCAGCGGGAGCAAGCTCCCTCGCCACAGCAAGCTCCCTCGCCACAAAAGCTCCATCACCACAGAAGCCCACTCACCACAAACATTACTCGAGCCGCGAAAGGCGCTCTTCCAGCGCCGCAATCCGCGCTTCCAGCTCTTCGATACGCTCCAGGGAAACCCCACTTCCCGCACCACGCTCCACCGGATTCCCACGCGCCGCCAGGATCGCTTCAATGTCCGCCGGGTCGCCCAGGGCGTGCATGTACCGATCTTCCCGCTGCCCCGACTGACGCGGCACCAACAACGCCAGCCCACGGGCAATCAGGCGTTCCAGTTGATGCACCACCTGCTCGGCGTCTTCAAAGTCATGCATGCGCCCGCTGCGGGTCAGCAGTTCGTTGACCGTCTGCGGCCCCCGCAGAAACAGCAACCCGCTGAGAATCACCTGGGCCGGCACCAACTCCAGCGCCTTGTCCACCCGATGCTCCCAGCGGTCGGCGCGGCTGCCCATCACCAGCCGGGTAAACCCGCGGCCTTCCAGGGCCCGCAGGCTCTGGCCAACCTGGCCCTGGCTGAGGTTCATCACCGGTTCGCGGCTGGTTTTCTGGTTACAGGCGATCACCAGCGCGTTGAGGGTCAACGGGTAGGTTTCGGGGCTGGTGGCCTGTTTTTCGATCAGGCAGCCCAGGATGCGGATTTCCGTGCTGTTCAGGCGCGGCTCTTCGGAAGTGGTGTCGTGCTCGGTGGTCATCGCGCTTTCCCTAATGCAGTGAGCTCACTAGCCTAATCCTGAAAAAATAAAAGACAAGCGGCGCCGGTGGCCGGCATGTCTATAATCGCGGCTGTTTCAAACCCTGCCACAACTGTCGAGACTGTCATGACTATTTCCCTGTACGCCGCTTCCCTCCCGGTCTTCAAGCAAATGCTCAACGCCCTGAGCGATGTGCTGAACAAGGCCGAGGCCCACGCCACCGCCAAGAACATCGACCCGAACGCCTTCCTGCAGGCACGCCTGTACCCGGACATGTTCCCGCTGGTGCGCCAGGTGCAGATCGCCGTCGACTTCGCCAAAGGCGTTTCTGCCCGCCTGGCTGAAATCGAAGTTCCGAAATACGACGATACAGAAGTCACCTTCGCCGACCTGCAAGCGCTGATCGCCAAGGTCCTGGCGTTTATCGACACCATCACCCCGGCCCAGGTCGACGGTAAAGAAGGCATCGAGATCATCACTCGCCCTGGCACCCCGAAAGAGAAGCGCTTCAGCGGCCAGTCGTACCTGCTGAGCTACGGCCTGCCGCAGTTCTTCTTCCACGTCACCACCGCTTACGCCTTGCTGCGTCACAACGGCGTGGAAGTGGGCAAGCGCGACTACATGGGCGCGTTCTAAGCCTTGTAATAAAAAGCCCGGGGCGGTTCATTCACGAACCGCCCCGGGCTTTTTTGTGCGCGCAAGGTCTACGCGGCTTGTTCTTCCTTGCCCAGGCACGCGGCAGCGGTGAACAACACATCGGTGGACGAGTTCAGTGCGGTCTCCGCCGAGTCCTGCAACACGCCGATGATGAAGCCCACGGCCACCACCTGCATGGCGATTTCGCTGGGAATGCCGAACAGGCTGCACGCCAGCGGGATCAACAGCAGCGAGCCCCCGGCAACCCCCGACGCGCCGCAGGCACACACCGCCGCGACCACGCTGAGCAGCACGGCGGTGGGGATGTCCACGGCAATGCCCAGGGTGTGCACGGCGGCCAGGGTCAGCACGGTGATGGTGATGGCAGCGCCGGCCATATTGATGGTGGCGCCCAGCGGGATCGACACCGAGTACGTGTCTTCATGCAGGCCCAGGCGCTTGCTCAACGCCAGGTTGACCGGAATGTTGGCCGCCGAACTGCGGGTGAAAAACGCGGTGATCCCGCTTTCCCGCAGGCACATCAGCACCAGCGGGTAAGGGTTGCGGCGCAGCTTCCAGAACACGATGGCCGGGTTGATCACCAGCGCGACGAACAGCATGCAGCCGATCAACACCAGCAGCAGGTGTGCGTAGCCCAGCAGGGCGCCGAAGCCGGACGTGGCGAGGGTCGAGGCCACCAGCCGAAAATCCCCAGGGGCGCGAAGCGGATCACCATGCGCACGATCAGCGTGACGCCGTTGGACAGGTCGCCCAGTACGGTGCGGGTGGTGTCGCTGGCATGGCGAATGGCGATGCCCATGCCGATGGCCCACGCCAGGATACCGATGAAATTGGCGTTCATCAGCGCGCTGACCGGGTTGTCCACCACGCTCAGCAACAGGCTTTGCAACACATCACCGATACCGCCGGGAGGGCTGACGGCCACATCGTGGGTGGCCAGCACCAGCGAGGAGGGGAACAGCGTGCTGGCGATCACCGCGACCACGGCGGCAGCGAACGTGCCCAGCAGGTACAGGAACAGGATCGGGCGGATATGGGTTTCCTGGCCGTGCTTGTGGCTGGCAATCGAGGCCATCACCAGCACAAATACCAGGATGGGCGCGACGGCCTTGAGCGCCGAGACAAAGACCTTGCCAATAAACCCGGTGGCTTGTGCGACGTCGGGCAACAGCAGGGCCAACAGGATACCGGCGATCAGGCCGATGACAATTTGGGTGACCAGGCTGATAGACATCAGGCGTTGAAAGAGGGAAGGGGCAGCAGTCATAAAAAGGTTGTCTCTGGTTTTTTTAATAGATGCAGCTAGGCAGCATGAATCTGGCAGGGGCGAAGTCTAACATCTGTAGGAAACGTCTAATCCGGGTGCGGCGTTCCGTCACCACGCCGCTACACATTCTGTTAACATTGCCCATCCTCTATTTCTTCTCTATCAGCGGGCCCTCCGGGCTGTCGTTGATGTCGCTGTTTTCTGGAGTTTTTAATGCTGTTTCCGATCCTGCTGTTGTCGGCGGCCGGTTTTACCGTGCTGACCACAGAGTTCATCATCGTCGGCCTGTTGCCTTCCATCGCCCGCGACCTCGACGTGAGCGTGTCCCAGGCCGGGTTGCTGGTGACGTTGTTCGCCTTCACCGTGGCGGCGTTTGGCCCGTTCCTCACCGCATATTTCGCCCGGTTCGAGCGCAAGCGGCTGTTTATCACGATCCTGATCATGTTCGGCCTGGCCAACACTCTGGCGGCGATGGCCTCGAATATCTGGGTCATGTCCCTGGCCCGGTTGATCCCGGCACTGGGGCTGCCGGTGTTCTGGGCCCTGGCCAGCGAAACAGCGGTGGACATTGTCGGGCCGGACTTCGCCGGCCGCGCGATTGAAAAAATCGGCTTCGGCATCGTGTGTGCCACGGTCTTCGGGATCCCGGTGGGCACGCTGATTTCCGATATGTTCGGCTGGCGCACCGCCTTTGGCATTCTTGCGGTGGTGGCGTTCGCCAAGGCCCTGCTGCTGTTTATCTACCTGCCGAAGACCCGGGCAAAGCACGACCAGGTCAGCCTGCGCTCGCAGTTCAAGATCTTGCGCAGCCCGCTGATGCAGGGCCATATCCTGCTGTCGATCCTGGTGTTCAGCGGGATGTTCACCGCCTACACCTACCTGGCAGACATTCTCGAACGCCTGGCGGGTTTTGACGGCACGGTAGTGGGCTGGTGCCTCATGGGCTTTGGCGCGGTCGGCCTGATCGGCAACTCTTTGGGCGGGCGCATGGTCGACCGTCATCCGCTGATTGCGTCGATGGTGTTCTGCGGTTTCATGATCGCCGGCATGGTGGCGCTGGTGCCCGCCATCCATTCCACGATCGGGTTGGCGGCGGCGATGGCGGTATGGGGCGTGACCCAGGCGGCATTGTTTCTGGTCAGCCATGTGCGACTGATGAAGGCCGCACCCCATGCGCCGGCGTTTGCCGCCTCGTTGAACATTGCCGGGGCCAACCTGGGGATTGGCCTGGGGGCGCTGG
>NZ_JACAOM010000138.1:0-2546 GCF_013386245.1 Pseudomonas sp. 21615526
AAAAGTGACCCGCTGTAAGAGCGGAACCCTAAGTGGCCGTTACCGCAGCAACGGATATGTACACCTTCAGGCCCGACTCCGCAGCCACTGCATAAACCCCTTCTTAACCGGCACCACAGGCGCCTCCTGCGTCAAACTCTGAGCCGCATGCAACCTGAAATCCAACAAACTTTTCATAGCCTCACTGATGTCATGCCGAGCATCCAGACAAGGCTTCAGATACTCCTTCTCAATCCTATACAACGTACAAAACGTCTTCGCCGAAAAGTCCGCAGGCACACCCTGCTCCGACAAAATCCCGGCCTCACCAATCACCTCCCCAGGCCCCATCCGCCCGGCTTCAAACTTGTGCCCGGCCTTGGTCAACATCACCGAAATCACCCCGGACTCGATGATAAACAGGTGATCACTCACCTCCCCCGCCGGCAAAATCATCTCCCCGGCGCGAAAGGTCTGCAGCGTCATGTTCTGGCTGAATGTCTCCTTCTCCTCCTGCCTCAACGTCGAGAAAATCGACGAACTCTCCAACAACGCCCGAGCCCGGGAAACCGTCACCGGCGCATTACTCTCGGCAGCCGACAACAAGCTCACCCCCGCCGCCTGCAAATGCCGAAACGCCAAATCATAAAGCTGATTGCGCACCTCACGCTTGAGCGCCATGGCCGGCACAAACCCGCTGATCTCATACTCCACGCCACCACTGGCCGACGTCTTGAACGCCACGCTGGGCGCCGGCTTGGCCAACAACGGCCGACACCCCTGCATCGCCCGCTCCAGCGCATCCAGCACGGTTTGGGGCCGCGCATGGGGGCTGACTTGCAGGCTGACCGCCAAGCCAAACATATCTGCGGGACGTGAGAAGTTGATGATCTTGGCCTTGGCCGCCAACGAGTTGGGCACCACCGCCAGGCTGCCCTGGGAGGTTTGCAGTTGGGTGGCGCGCCAGTCGATGTCGATCACCCGGCCTTCGGTGCCGTCGATGGAGATCCAGTCATCCAGTTGGTAGGGTTTGGTGGTATTGAGCACGATGCCGGAAAACACGTCACTCAAGGTGCTTTGCAACGCCAGGCCGACGATGATTGCCACCGCACCGGAAGTGGCCAGCACGCCCTTGACCGGCAGGTCGAGCACGTAGGCCATGGCGGCGATGATCGCGATCAGGAAGATCACCGCGCCCACCAGATCCTGCAACAGCCGCCCGGTGTGGCCGACCCGCTGCATCATCACCGCGCCGAGCAATACCGTGAGGGTGCGCGCCGCAAACAGCCACCAGCCGATCTGGAACGCCGTTGCCGCCAAATGCAGCGCCACGTTGTCGCCGAACGGCGCGACCTGCATCGGGTTCATGCCTTCGTTGAACAGCACGGCGCTGAACACCGCAAAGATCACCAGCCGCGCCGCCAGCTTCCAATTGGCGAAATCGGCAGAGATCAAACGCCATACGGCAATGTCGATCAGCACCAGCGCCAAGGCACAGAACATCGGGTGATCGGAGATAAATGAGGGCATTCAGGCGACTCCAGGGCGAATGCCATGAAGATCGCATGAAATGCCTTTGGAGGGTATAGCGCCCTAGCGCTGCATCTGCCCGAATTGCCCGGACTGATAGTCGGCAAACGCCTGGTGGATTTCCTGCTCGGTGTTCATCACGAACGGGCCGTGGCCGACGATGGGTTCGTCGATGGGCTCGCCGCTGAGCAACAGCACCATGGCGTCGTCGCTGGACTCGAGGCGCAGTTGCGTGCCGCCGCGCTCGAACAGTGCCAACTGCCCTTCCCGCGCCACTTCAGTGCCGTTGATCCGCAGCGTGCCGCGCAATACCACCAGCGCGGTGTTGCGCCCGGCGTGCAGGTCCAGCGTCACCGAACGGCCGGCGTTGAGGCGCATGTCCCACACGTCGATCGGCGTGAAGGTGCGAGCCGGGCCTTTGACCCCGTCGAACTCGCCCGCGATCAAGCGCAGGCTGCCGGCGTGGTCGGCCAGGGGCAGCGTCGGAATATCGCCATCGAGGATGGTCTGGTAACCGGCATCGGTCATTTTGTCCCTGGCCGGCAGGTTGACCCACAACTGGACCATTTCCAGGGCGCCGCCGCTGCGGGCGAACGCCTCGGAGTGAAACTCCTCGTGAATGATGCCCCTGGCGGCTGTCATCCATTGCGCATCGCCCGGGCCGATGGTGCCGCCGGCGCCGGTGGAATCGCGGTGCTCGACTTCGCCCTTGTAGACGATGGTCACGGTTTCAAAACCGCGATGGGGATGCTGGCCCACGCCGCGCCGTTGCTCGGTCGGGGTGAATGCCGCAGGACCGGCGTGATCCAGCAACAGGAACGGGCTGATCTGCTTGCCCATGGTGTCGTAGGAAAACAGCGTGCGAACCGGAAAGCCGTCGCCGACCCAATGGCCGCGTGGGCTGGTGTAGATGCCGATGATCTTTTTCATATGTGTCTCCAGTAATGGATACACCTTAAATCCGATACCAATTCCGCGCTAGACGGCAAAACCGGCCCTGATCGTCCCACCAGTGGAACAAAGACTCGGGGCTGGAT
>NZ_JACAOM010000139.1:0-13568 GCF_013386245.1 Pseudomonas sp. 21615526
AGCACGTCCTGCCAGATCGCCGCAATACGGCGTTCCAGCTCGCTGTGCGGCGCTACATGCAGCGCATGGGAACCTTGTAGCTCCGGCACCGGCAAGGCCTTACGGTCGAGCTTGCCATTGGGTGTCAACGGCAGTTGATCAAGGATGACCATCTGGGCCGGCACCATGTAGTCCGGAAGCGTCTGCTTGAGCCAGACACGCACATCGTCTTGCACACCGGACTGCGCCCCAGGCTCCAACACCAGATAGGCAATCAGACGAGTGCCGCTCTGCGCTTCATGGGCCACCACCACGGCTTCGTGGACAGCGACATGTTGCAGCAGGCGCTTCTCGATTTCGCCCAGCTCGATGCGAAACCCACGCACTTTGGTCTGATGATCGATGCGTCCCACGTACTGGATTTCGCCATCGGCCAGATAGCGTACCAGGTCACCGGTGCGGTACAGCCGAGCTGCGCGATCGCCGAACGGGTCCGGCACAAAGCGCTCCGCCGTCAGGTCCGGGCGCAGCAGGTAGCCCCGGGCGATACCGGCGCCGGCGAGGTACAACTCACCGACCACGCCGACCGGCACCGGCTCCAACTGTGCATCCAGCACATAGCTGTCGGTACCGGCCAGCGGTCGGCCAATGCTCGCCCGGCCACCCGCTGTGCGGCGTACGTAAGTCGAATACGTGGTGTCTTCGGAAGGCCCGTACAGGTCATACACATGCTTCAGCGTGGCCTGCTGGTAAAGCCCATCCACGAGCGTCTGCTTCAGTGGCTCACCGGCGAGGTTGATGATGCGCACGCTGTCGGGAATCTGCCCGGCCTGGTGCAACGCAGCAATCGCCGAGGGCACGGTGTTGATCAAGGTAACCCGGTCCCGCGCCGGCAAATCCGCCAGCGCCAGGGCATTTTCAGCCAGGATGAAGAAGCCGCCACTGGCCAGGGTGACAAAAAGCTCCCACACCGACAGGTCGAAGCAGATCGAGGTTGAAGCCAATACCCCCTGCAAGTCCTCGCGACGGTAGACACCCTGGGCCCACTGAATCAGTGAAACGGCATTGCGATGGCTGATGGCAACACCCTTGGGCTTGCCGGTCGAACCCGAGGTGTAGATCACATAGGCGAGATTATCAGCGCTCGCCAGGGCTGGCAGGTCGGCACAATCGGGGTGTTGCGGGTCAACGCTTTCAGAGGGCACCTGCAGCACCTCCAGGCCGCCCCCCATGCCTTGGGCATCCGTCAGCAACAACCGGGCCTGACTGTCTTCCAGCATGTAGGCCAATCGGTCGGCCGGATAGTTGGGGTCCAGGGGCACATAGGTGCCGCCGGCCTTGAGCGTCGCGAGCAACGCCACAACCATTTCCACCGAGCGAGGCAGCAGCACACCCACCCGCACTTCCGGCCCTACGCCGCGCTCACGCAGGCGGCGGGCCAGGCGATTGGCACGTGCGTTAAGCTGGCGATAGTCGAGGCATTCGGCGCCAAAGATCATCGCCAACTGGTCAGGTGCCTTCCGGGCCTGAGCCTCGATCAGCTCATGCAAGCCCCCCTCGAAAGTGCCACTCAGTTCGAGGCTGTTCCAGTCCCGCAGGATCGTTTGGCGCTCATCGGCGTCCAGCAGCGCAAACTGCGCGACAGCCTGCCCAGGCTGGCTGACGATAGCGTGCAGCAGGTTCTGCCAGTGGTGCGCCAGTTGTTCAATGGTGCTGCGCTGGAATAGATCGGTGGCGTACGTCAGGGACGCCGCCAGGCCGCCGGCCACTTCGCCGGTGTCCAGGCTCAGGTCGAACTGGGACGTGCCGCTGTCCCAGGCCACGCCCTCGATCGACAATCCTGGCAACTGCGCCGCGCCAGTCTCACGGTTCTGGTGATTGAACAGCACCTGGAACAGCGGGCTGTGGCTAAGGCTGCGCCGGGGTTGCAGAGCATCCACCAACTGCTCGAACGGCAAGTCCTGGTAAGTCTGGGCGTCGAGCACCGACTGACGAACCTGTTGCAGCAGATCGCTGAACG
Organism: Pseudomonas sp. 21615526; assembly: GCF_013386245.1. NCBI lineage: Bacteria > Pseudomonadati > Pseudomonadota > Gammaproteobacteria > Pseudomonadales > Pseudomonadaceae > Pseudomonas > Pseudomonas sp. 21615526. The sequence continues at coordinate 2,000 of NZ_JACAOM010000139.1, forward strand.
AAGCCTGGCTGTCAAACTCGGCGCGCAGCACCTGGGTGTTGACGAAGAAGCCCACCAGGCCTTCGGTTTCCATGCGATTACGGTTGGCTACCGGCACGCCGACACGGATGTCGCCTTGCCCGCTGTAGCGGTGCAACAGCATCTGGAATGAAGCCAGCAACAGCACGAACAACGTCACCTGTTCGCGTTGCGCCAGGACCTGCAAGCCAGACGCCAGTTCCGCTGGCAAATTGAAGTCCAGGCGTGCACCACGCAAGCTCTGTTCGGCCGGACGCGGGAAGTCGAAGGGCAGCTCCAGCACCGGTTGCTCACCGCCCAATTTCTCACGCCAGTACGCCAGTTGCCGGGCGCTTTCGCCCTCGGCCATCCACTGGCGCTGCCAGACGGCATAGTCGGCGTACTGCAGCGCCAGCTCTTGCAAGGCGGTCTCGGTGCCCGCGCAGAACGCGCGGTAGAACTGGATCAACTCGTCGACAATGATTTGCATCGACCAGCCATCGGAAATGATGTGGTGCTGGGTAATGATCAGGACGTGATGGTCAGGCTGCACCCTCAGCAACTTGACGCGCATCAGCGGGCCGTTGAGCAAGTCGAACGGACGCTGGATTTCGTGCTCAACGGCTGCAGCAATCCCGTGGACATCCACGGCTTGCTGTTCAACCACCTGGGCCCGCCGTGGCTGGATCACCTGCCAGGTCTGCTCGCCTTCTTCGACGAAGGTGGTGCGCAAGGCTTCATGACGCTGCACCAGCGCCTGGAACGCTTGCTCCAGTGCCGCCACATTCAGGCTGCCACGCAGATGCAGCGCGGTGGGCACGTGGTAGGCCGCGCTGTCGGGGTCCAGTTGCCAGAGGAACCACTGGCGCTCCTGGGCCGATGACAGCGCCATCGGCCGGCCGCGTTCCAGGGCCAGCATGGGCAGGCTTTCCTGCACCTGAAAACCCGCGCACGCGGCGGCGAAAGCCAGCAGTGTCGGATGCTCGAACAACGCTTTCAACGGCACTTCAAGCTTGAGCGCATGCCGCACCCGGGAAATAACCTGGGTCGCCAGCAACGAATGGCCACCACGCTCGAAGAAATGATCATTAAGGCCGACGCGCTCTACCTGCAACACCGCCTGCCAGATCGCCGCCAACTGGATCTGCAACGGGCTGTGAGGCGCCTCGTAGGCCTGCCGAGGCTGACTCAGGTCCGGCGCAGGTAATGCGCGGCGGTCGAGCTTGCCGTTGTTGTTCAACGGCAGCGCGTCCAGCCACACCCAATGGCCCGGCACCATGTAGTCGGGCAGTGATTGAGCCAGGATAGCGGCCAGGTCAGCAGACCCGGTGGCTACGCCTTGGGCGGCTACCACATACCCCACCAACTGCGCGCCTGTGGGTCCTTCGTAGGCGATCACCGCGGCTTCGTGCACCTGCGGCAGGGCTTGCAGGCACGCTTCGATTTCGCCCATTTCGATGCGCAAACCGCGGATCTTCACCTGATGGTCGATCCGCCCCACGTACTCCAGGGCATGATGTTGGTTGTAGCGGGCCAGGTCGCCACTGCGGTACAGGCGCGCACCCGGCACACCGGCAAACGGGTCCGGCAGGAAGCGTTCAGCCGTCAACGCGGGACGGTCAAAATAGCCCTGGGCCAGGCCGGCCGGAGCGCCGATGTACAGCTCACCGACACCGCCGACGGGCAGCAGCTCAAAGGCGCTGTCGAGCACATACAGCGCACGACCCGCGATGGCCCGGCCAATCGGAATGCCGAACGCATCGCTGGCATCCGCCAACTGGCAGTCGTGCACACTGGACACCACGGTCGCCTCAGTGGGGCCGTAGGTGTTGAGCAGGCGCACCTTGCCCAGCCCGGCGTCATGCCAGGCTCGCAGGCCTTCAACCGACATCGCCTCACCGCCTACGTGGACCTGGCGCAAGTTGCCCAGCGAACGGCCATCGACGGCACACTCCTTGGCTAACAGGTACCAATAGGCTGCCGGCAAGTCGGCCAGGGTTACGCCCTGCTCTACGATTTCCCGAGCCAGTTGCCCCGCATCCCACAGTTCGTCACCGCGCATGACCAGCGCAGCACCGACGCACAGCGGCGGGTAGCATTGCTCGACGAAACCATCAAAGCTGAATGTCGCGAATTGCAGCACCCGGTCCGTGCAGGACAGCACGCTGTAGTCTTCGGCACTCTCGCAGAATTGGCCGAGGGCGGCGTGATCGATCGCCACACCCTTCGGTTGCCCGGTGGAGCCGGAGGTGTAGATCACATACGCCAGGTCGGCGGCGACGGCATGGCTTGGCGGGTTGCCGCAGGCGTAAGCTGCCAGTTCTTCACCCGACGCGGTGAAGTCCACGCGGGTCAACGATGCGGGCAACGGTAAATCTGCCAGCAGGCCGGTTTCGCAGAGCAGCAGATCCAGGCGGCTGTCCGCCAACATGTAGGCCAGGCGTTCGTTGGGGTATTTGGGGTCCAGCGGGACATAGGCCGCGCCGCTTTTCAGCACCGCCAGCAGGCTGACGATCAACTGCGGGCCCCGTCGCGCAGCCAGGCCGACGCGCCGGCCGGGGCCAACGCCGTGCTCCAGCAAGCGATGAGCCAGGCGGTTGGCCCGCTCATTGAGCTCGCCGTAGCTCAAGCGTTGACTGCCCGCCAGTACCGCCAGCGCAGCCGGAGTGGCCTGGGCCTGGGCGGCGATGCGCTCGTGGACCAACCCGTGATGACGGGTGCTTGCCGCCCGGGATTGACTCAGGCCAAGCATGGCGCGACGGCCAGGCTCATCGAGCAATTGCAGGCTGCCAAGGCTGGCGCCAGGGTCTGCCGCCAGTTGCACCAACAGGTGTTGCAGGTTGGCGCTCAGCTGGGCGACCTGGGCCTCGCTGAAACGCGCCCGGTCATAGCTGAACTCCAGGCGCAGGCTGCTGCCCAGCTCGATACCCAGGGTCAACGGGTAGTTAGTGCGCTCGTGGTTGTGCAACTGGCCAAACGACAAGCCAGCGGGCGCGCCCTGCTTGAGCGCTTCGGCGACGGGGAAGTTTTCGAACACCAGCAACGTGTCGAAGAGCGCCGCGCCCTGCTGGCCGGCCCACCCCTGAATGTCGTACAGCGGCACATGTTCGTGATCACGCAGGCCAAGGTTCAAGGCTTGCAACTCGCCCAGCCAGGCGGCGGCCTGTTGCGCCGGGGCGGGTGTGCTGATCATCGGCAAGGTATTGATAAACAGCCCCAGCTGTTGCTCGATACCTGGCAGCGGCGCGGAACGCCCGGCGACCGTGGCACCGAACACGACGCACGGCTGGCCGGTGTAGCGTTGCAGCAGCACACTCCAGGCTCCCTGGAGCAGGGTGTTGAGGGTGATTTTTTGCTGACGGGCGAACTCGCTCAGGGTGGTGGTCAACGTGCTGTCGAGAACCACCTGATGGTCGGCCATGCCTGCGCCGTCCACCGGTGGGCGAAGGGCCTCGGCCAACAACGTCGGGGCTTGCACCGGGGCCAGGCTGGCGCGCCAGAAGGCCTCGTCCGCCGCTGACGATTGTTGCTGCAACCAGCCCAGGTAGTCGCGAAATTGCCCCAGGGGCGCTGGCAGCGCCTGACCGGCGTAATGGCTGATGACTTCGCCGAGCAGCTGTGCGTTGCTCCAGCCATCCATCAGGATGTGATGACTGGTGTAGATCAAATGCCAGCCGCTGCCGGCACCACGCACCAGCGTCAGACGGAACAGCGGTGCGACGCTCAAATCAAAACCGCGCTCGCGCTCGGCGTCGGCCAGGGCGTCAAGGTCGGCGTCGACCGCCTCGATCACCTGCAACTGCAGGTCGACCTGGCGATGGATCACTTGATGGGCACTGTCGAGTCCCAGCCAATGGAAACTGCTGCGCAGGATGTCATGCCGATCCAGCGCAGACTGCCACGCACGGCCGAAAGCCAGCAAATCGAGGCCTTCGATGTCCAGGCGCAGTTGGTTGATATAGGCCTGTGCCTGGGGCTCGTAAAGGGTGTGGAATAACATCCCCTGCTGCATCGGCGACAACGGGTAGATATCGTCGATGGCCGGCCCTGCTACCGGCAGCGCGTCGAGTTGCTGCTGGGTCAGGTGGGCCAGCGGGAAATCGGACGGCGTGACGTGCCCCGCCTGGGTAGCGCAGCAATGCTCGATCAATGCTGCCAACTCGACGGCATAATCGTCGGCCAGGCGCTGGACGGTAGCGGCCTGGAACATCTCGCGGCTGAAGCCCCATTGCAACGCGAGCTCACCGCCATACACCTGGCCCTCCAGGGTCAGCCAGTTGGCCAGCGGTGCCTCGCCGTCCTGGGCCTGGCCACTGCTTTCGCTGGCCGGCACGAACAGCGCCGAGTCATTGAACTGACGGTCGAACTGCCCCAGGTAGTTGAACGTAATACGCGGCCCCGGCAACCCGGCCAGCGCTTCACGCGCCTCAGGCTCGCCCAGATAGCGAAGCAATCCGTAGCCCAGGCCCTTGTCCGGCACTGCGCGCAGTTGTTCCTTGACCGACTTGATCGCCGCCGGCAGCTCGCCTTGCGCCTGCAAGCGCACCGGGAACAGGCTGGTGAACCAGCCCACGGTGCGGGTCAGGTCCAGCGCTTCAAACAGGTCTTCACGGCCATGGCCTTCGAGCTGGATCAACGCTGCGTCCTGCCCGCTCCAGCGGCTGACCACCCGTGCCAGGGCTGTGAGCAGCAGGTCGTTGACCTGGGTGCGATACGCCGCCGGCGCGTGTTGCAGCAACTGGCGGGTCAGCTCGGGGTTGAGGCGGGTTTCGATCTTTTCCCCCAGGCGATTTTGCAACCCGCCCTGTGGGTTGTCGCAGGGTAAATCGGCTGTGCCCGACTGTGCCTGCCAATACGGCAGTTGCCCATTCAGCGTTCGCGCGTGGGCCTGCAAGTGCTGCGCCCAAGCCTGATAGGCGCTGGTCTTGCCCGGCAACTGCGCAGGCGCGCGGTAAGCCTGCTGCAGGTCCTCCAGCAGGATGCGCCAGGACACACCGTCCACCACCAAGTGGTGCAGCACCAGCAACAGGCGCTGGCTTGCGTCGGCCATGTCTACCAGCACGGCACGCAGCAGCGGGCCCTGCTGCAGGTCGAGACTGCGCTGGGCCTCCTCGCACAATGCGGCCAATTCGCTGTCGGTGGCGGCACTTGCCTGCCATAGGCCTGACTCGCTGACGGGGGCCGTGTGGGCTTGTTGCCAGCCATCGGCGCCCTTCACAAAACGCAGGCGCAAGGCATCGTGGTGGTTGATCAGCCGGGTCAGTGCGACGTCCAGTGCTTCGGCCACCAGCGGCTCGCGCGGCGTGAGCAACAACGATTGGTTCCAGTGCTGACGTTCCGGGATCGCCTGTTCGAAAAAGCCCTGCTGCACCGGAGTCAGGATCACCTCGCCGCTGACCGGGCCCTGGTCGATCGTGCTGGCCTGGTCAAAGCTCGCCACCAACGCCAGGCTGCGCACACTCTGGTACTGGAACAGGTCGCGGGGGCTGAGGCGAATCCCCGCCTGGCGCGCACGGCTGACCACCTGGATCGAGATGATCGAATCACCGCCAAGCTCAAAAAAGTTGTCTTCCAGGCCGACCTGCTCAATGGCCAGCACATCACTCCAGATCGCCGCCAAGGCTTTTTGCAGGTCATTTTCCGGCGCCACAAACGCCTGCTGCGGCGCAGCTTCCGGCAACGGCAAGGCCTTGCGGTCGAGCTTGCCGTTGGCGGTCACCGGCAATTTCACCAGCGGCATCAGGTGGGTGGGCACCATGTATTCCGGCAGGCTGTTCAACAGCCACGCCTTGAGCTCCGGTTGCCACGGCGTGGCAGGCTCGCCTCCCTCCAGCACCAGGTAAGCAACCAACTGTTTGCCCCCCTGCACCAGCACCACGGCCTCGCGCACCAGCGGGTGTTGCATCAGGCGGGTCTCGATTTCACCCAGCTCGATACGCAGGCCGCGCAGCTTGACCTGATGATCGAGGCGGCCGAGGTATTCGATCACACCGTCGGCGCGCTGGCGCACCCGGTCGCCGGTCCGGTACAGCCGCGCACCGTCATTGAACGGGCACGGCACAAAACGCTCGGCGGTGAGCGCCGCGCGGCGGTGGTAACTGCGGGCCAGCCCGGTGCCACCGAGGTAAAGCTCACCGCTGACGCCTGCCGGCACAGGGTTGAGTTGCGCGTCGAGGATGTAGGTTCCCAGATTGGCAATGGGGCGGCCGATGGGCACGCTGTCGGCACCTTCGTCGATGCAGGTCCAATGGGTGACGTCGATGGCCGCTTCCGTCGGGCCGTAGAGGTTGTACAACCCGGCGCCCGGAAGCTTGGCGAATACCTGCAACTGCGCATCCAGCGCCAGCGCCTCGCCACTGCATACGATGCGCTTGAGGCTGGCGCAGGCCTGCACGCCCGGCTCGTGGATAAATGCCTGCAGCATCGACGGTACGAAGTGCAGCGTGGTGATGGCGTGCTCGCCAATGGTCTCGATCAGGCGAGCCGGCTCGCGATGCGCGCCGGGTGCTGCGACCACCAGCCGTGCGCCACTCATCAACGGCCAGAAGAACTCCCACACCGACACGTCAAAGCTGAACGGGGTTTTCTGCAACACTGCGTCGCTGGCATCCAGGCCATAAGCCTGCTGCATCCAGCACAGGCGGTTGACCAACGCACGATGGCTGTTGCCTGCGCCCTTGGGCTTGCCGGTGGAGCCGGAGGTGTAGATCACATAGGCGAGGTTCAGCGCGTGCACGTTGACGGCCAGAGGCTCGCGGCCGTAATCGTCGAGCCAGCCTTGTGCCTGGTCGAGTGCGATGACGTTGATGCCGTCGACCGGCAAGGTCGACAGCAGGCCCTGCTGGCAGAGCAGCAGCCCGATGCCACTGTCTTCGATCATGTAAGCCAGGCGTTCGCGGGGGTATTCAGGGTCCAGCGGGACGTAGGCGCCGCCGGCCTTGAGAATCGCCAGCAGGCCGACCACCATTTCGATGGAGCGCTCGATGCAGATCCCCACCAGTACGTCCGGGCCAACACCCTGCTCCCGCAGGGCATGGGCCAACTGGTTGGCGCGCGTGTCGAGCTGCGCGTAGGTCAACTGCGTCGCGCCGAACACCAGGGCAACGGCGTGCGGAGTGCGTTGTACCTGGTCTTCGATCAGGTGGTGGATGCCGCGTTCGGTCGGGTACGCCTCGGCCGTCTGGTTCCAGTCATGCACCAGCACGTGCTGCTCTGCGGCGGCGAGCATCGGCAGTTCACCGATGCGCTGGCTGCCATCGGCGACCATCGCCTGCAACAGGCTGAGCCAGTGCCGGGCCATGTGCTCGATGGTGGCGGCGTCGAACAGGTCATTGGCATAGGTCAGCGCGGCGTGCAGGGTGCCGGACTTCTCGTAGGTGTCCAGGCTCAGGTCAAACTGGGTGGTACGGCCTTGCCATTGCACCAGGGACAGTTCAAGCCCGGAGGCGGTGTTGACCGCGGCGATGTCCCCCACTTGCGGCTGATGGTTGTACATCACCTGGAACAGCGGCGTGTGGCTCAGGCTGCGCTCGACTTTCAAGGCTTCTACCAGGCGTTCGAACGGCAATTCCTGATGGGCCTGGGCGCCCAGTGCGTGTTCCTTGATGCCTTGCAGCAATTCGTCGACGCGGGTTTGCCCGGTCAGTTCGGTGCGCAACACCTGGGTATTGACGAAGAAACCGATCAGCCCTTCGACTTCGCTGCGGTTGCGGTTGGCAATCGGCACGCCAACCCGAATGTCGCCCTGCCCGGTGTAGCGATGCAGCAGCACGTTGAACGCGCCGAGCAGCAACATGAACAAGGTCACATTGTGTTTTTGCGCGCAACTGCGCAACTGCGCAGCCAGCGCCGGATCAATCGCAAAGTCATGCCGGGTGCCCTGGTAGCTGGGCATCGCCGGGCGTGGATGGTCGATGGGCAGTTCCAGTACCGGGTGCTCATCTCCCAGGCGTGCCTGCCAGTATTCCAGCTGACGAGCCTGCTCGCCGGCCTCCAGCCAGCGGCGCTGCCACAGGGCGTAGTCGCTGTACTGGATCGGCAGGGCCGGCAGTTGCGGCGGCTCGTTGCGCTCATGGGCGTCGTAGCAGCGAATGAACTCGTCGATCAGCACGTTCATCGACCAGCCGTCGGACACGATGTGGTGCAAGGTCAGCAGCAGCACGTGTTCCTGCTCGGCCAGCTTGAGCAATTGCACCCGCAGCAGCGGGCCGTTGGCCAGGTCGAAGGGCAACAGCGACTGACGGGTAGCGGCCTGCATCACCGCCTGCTCACGCTCGGCGGGTGCCAGGGCGCTGAAGTCCAACTGTTCGACAACCAGCGGCGACTGCGCGGCCACTTGCAACAGACGATCATCCGCCTGGCGCTGGAACACCGTGCGCAACGTCTCATGGCGGGCCACCAGGCTGGCGAACGCCTGCTCGATCGCCGGCAGGCTCAAGGCGCCCTTGAGCCGTACCGCGCCGGGCAGGTTATAGGCGCCACTGGCCGGGTCCAGTTGCCACAGAAACCACATCCGCTGCTGCGCATAGGACAGCGCCTGCCGGTCCTCGGCCTCCACCCCTGCCGGGATCGGAAACCGGGAAAAATCCACCCCTTCCTTGTGTAGCGCCTGGAGGAACATCTGGCGTTTTTCCAGGGGCAACCCGATAAACCGGCGAGCAAGTTTCAAGGAGTCTTCAGCGTTCATTTCTTGGGATCCGGGGCAATAGGCAGGAAGCACAAAGGCACGTCGTCCCTATAAAACGAATCCGGAAGGGAAAAATTAGCGGGGGATTGGGGACGCAGACCACGGTGTCATCAAGGGTTACATCAAACACCGAGAGGCTCGGCGCGGCTGTCCTATCATTGACGCAACCCATCAATTGCAACTACATTTAGTTGCAGGCGAGAATCACCGTGTCGAAAAATGAAAAGCTGCTGGCCAAACTGCTCAATGAGCAATCGGCCTTTACCTGGCCCGAACTCGTCACGCTGCTGCGGCGCCTGGGATACACGCAAATCGAAGGGGCGGGTAGCCGGGTCAGGTTCGACATAGGCGACCCCAGTGCAATGATCACCCTGCACAAGCCTCACCCCGGCAACGAACTGAAACACTACATTCGGCGCCAGATCATCGAACAATTGAAATCAGGAGAACTGATTCAGTGAACAACCAGCTGAAACACAAAGGCTACATCGGCTCCATCGAAGCCAGCATCGAAGACAACTGCCTGTTCGGAAAGCTGCTTTTCATCAAGGCCCTGGTCAGCTACGAGGGCAAAACCGTCGCCGAACTGGACGCCGCCTTTTGCACCGCCGTGGACGACTACATCGAGACCTGCCAGGCCCTTGGGCAAGCACCGGAAAAGCCCTGCAAGGGTTCGTTCAACGTCCGTGTCGGCCACGACCTCCACCTGGCCGCCGCCCTCGCCGCGACCCGGCAAAAAGTCACGTTGAACGATCTCACGCGCCAGGCGCTGAACGAATTCCTGCAACATCGCGGCGCACTGGTGACCGGGTAATCACCCCAGCCGCCGATACCCCAGCACCGCCGCCCCAAGCACCACCGCACCCGCCGCCAGCGCCACCCAGAACCCGCTGGGTGCGCCGAAGCGGTCGATCATCCAGCCGGAGCTGGCAGCACCAATGGCCACGCCGATGCTCAGGCCGGTGATCAGCCAGGTCATGCCTTCGGTCAAGCGGCTGGGCGGAACGATTTGTTCCACCAGGGCCATGGACACGATCAGGGTCGGGGCGAAGAACAGGCCGGAGATGAAGATCGCGGCTGCCAACCCCGGAATATTCGTCACCAGCAACAACGGCAGCGTGGTCACGGCGGTGGCCACGCCGCAGTACAAGAACTGGCGCGGCAGCGGTGCTTTCAACTTGAGCGCACCAAACGCCAGCCCGGCCAGGCACGAACCGATGGCGTATACCGACAATACAATGCTCGCCGCGGCGGGCTGGCCCTGATGCTGGGCGAACGCGACACTGACCACATCCACCACCCCAACGATGATGCCCATGGCCATCAACAGCACCATCAGGATCAACACCGAGGGCGAGGCAATCAGCCAACGGCCGTGCTCGGCGTGATGTTCATGCACCGGTGGCTCGGTCTGGCGTTGCAGCACAAAGGCGGTCACGCCCACTGCCAGAAACAGCGCGGCAATCAACGGCCCCGCTTCGGGGAACAGCAGCACGCACAGACCCACCGAGACCGGCGGGCCAATGATGAACACCACCTCGTCGAGCACCGACTCCAGGGCAAACGCCGTTTGCAGTTTGGGCTGGCCGCGATACAGCTCGGTCCAGCGCGCCCGCACCATGGCCGACATGTTGGGCATGCAACCGGCCAGGGCGGCAAAGACGAACAGCGTCCACGTTGGCGCCTGCACCCGGGTGCAGAGCAACAGCAGCAGCAGCGCGCCGCCGCCGATGGACGCGGCCACCGGCAACACCCGGCCCTGGCCATAACGGTCCACCAACCGTGAGACCTGGGGCGCGCAAAACGCGGTGGCCAGGGCGAAGGTAGCGGTCACCGCACCGGCCAAACCGTAACCGCCGTGCACTTGCGACAGCATGGTGATCAAGCCGATCCCGGTCATGGAGATCGGCATGCGGGCCAGCATGCCCGCCAATACGAAAGCCCTGGAACCTGGCGCCTGGAACAGCTCGGCGTAGGGGTTTGCCATGGTGTGTAACCTCTTCCTGAGCGCCCTGAAACTTGCTATTCGAGGTTTTCGGGGCAAAATACATACGGTGCGTATGTGACAAATCATGCGTAACATACGCGTCGTATGTCAATCACCTATTGTGAGCCTTACCCATGAGCCGAGCCCGTGCCGACATGATCGAAGACACCCGCGCCCGCCTGATCGCCAGCGCCCGCCAGGCCTTCGCCACACAAGGCTACGCCCAGACGTCGATGGACGATTTCACCGCTCGCGCCGGCCTGACCCGGGGTGCGTTGTACCATCATTTTGGCGACAAGAAAGGCTTGCTCGCGGCAGTGGTTGCGCAGCTCGACGGTGAAATGGACGCGAGCCTGCAGCGTATCTCGGAGCAGGCGGTTGATCCTTGGGAAGGGTTTTGCGAGCGCTGCCGGATTTATTTGCGTATGGCTCAGGATCCCGAGGTCCAGCGCATCGTATTGCAGGATGCCCCGGCGGTGCTGGGCGCAACTGACCAGCAGCAATGCGTGGACTCGCTGCGCCGGTTGCTCGATGACTTGATGCAGGCGGACCTAGTCGAGCAGGCGTGCAGCCAGGCGCTGGCGAGGCTGATCAATGGCAGCCTGGTGAGCGCATCGCTGTGGATCGCCCAGGATGGAGACTCGGGTGTGCGGCTGGAAGAGGCTCTGCGAGGGCTGGAGTTGTTGTTGCGCGGGTTGAAGCCCGATGCCGTTCGCTGAACGAGTGCGGCGGGGGTGGTCAGGATCCAGGGGGGCATATCCATTATTTAGGTAACGGCCACCTATGGTTCCGCTCTTACAGCGGCTCACTTTGGAAAAGCCCCAAAGTAAGCAAAGGGCTCTGCCCCGCCTGTCGGCACCTCGCCTAGGCTCGGTGTTCCCTCACTCCGGCATTGCTCC
>NZ_JACAOM010000140.1:0-3321 GCF_013386245.1 Pseudomonas sp. 21615526
GAGCGGAACCCATATCAGCCATCACCCAAATAGCGGATATGCCCCCCAATCAGCGAGCTTTCACAGCCTCAACCCAATCCGGATCCAACCGCGTCTGGTCAGGCTCAATCCCCAACCCCCGCATCTTCTCCAGATGCTCATCAACCTCCCGCACCAACTGCGCCTGAGAACTCGAATTGGCGTCCAGTTCGTGCATCTGCATCAACCCAAGGTGATAAAACCGCAGCAACTTGATCGCCACCGGATCATTCGCCTTCACCCCGTCAGTCACCTTGTGCATCACATTCGTCACACTCATCAGGCTGCGCTTGAGCTGCCACCCATACACCGCCGGCGCGAACCAGGCCTGGTTCCAGAACGGCCCCCGCACCAGCCCTACGGTAATCAACACCCCGGCAAACACCCCGCCCACATTAAAGCGAAAATTATCCCCCCCAGGCTCACCAAACAGCATCACCGCCAGGCTGGAAAGCACCATCGCCAACACCACAAACAACCCCGCGACTATCAACGTACTGCGTCGCGTCTGCTGGCGAAAAACAATCGGGTCGCACGGTTTGAGCTCAAACATCCAGGGTCAGTCTCCATGGCACAAGTAGGGTTATAACGCCGGCCAGCATCTTCTCATGCTTCACCCGTCGGAGTGACGGTAATCAGGTTGAACGATGGATCAGCGCAATTTCTCTAACCCCTGTAGGCAACCGACCCCCAAGTGAGGTGAACCATGACCCGGTACCAGCAACAGCCGCCCGGCACACCCAACCCCGACCGCACGCCCGGCGAAGAGGAGCGTGACAACGACGCCCTGCGCCCCAACGACCCGGCCGAACGGCAAGACGAAGAAGAGCAGGTCGAGGAAGACCTGGAAAACCTGCACGACAAGGCCCGCCCGCTGTAGACCCGGCGCGCCAAGGAGGTAGTTATGACTAATCGTACAAGCGGCCCGCATTCATCCGAGCATTCCAGCGGCAAGGACGAATTGGGTTTCGACCCCGATTCCCCGGACGTCGCAGACCCACAGGTCGACCCGGTAGGCCCCGCCATTGCCCCGTTGGACAAGCCAGAAAAAACCGGCAAGAAGCCGGCCTATGATCCCCTTGGTGATCTGAAAAAGTGAAACAGGCCCCGCCGTCGTGCGGGGCTTTTTATTCCTCAACCAAGCCGTTTCGGGGCTGTCCATGTCACCTCGGTGATGCCGAACTTCTCCGCCCAGGGCCGAGTGGTCTTTTTCACCCGCTCATGGCCCGGTCGGCCTATCCGCCCCACGTGGGCAATGTCGGCGTCAACGGCCGCCCAATGCCACGCTTCGGCGTTGTTCATGACCTCGGCACGCACCACAAAGGTTTTTGGTTCGCCGTGTAGCAAGTAGTGGATGGTGTAGATCATTGCGGTACTCATGATGCCTCCCTGTCTTGTAGTGAATGGATATAAATCAGTTCAGAAAGGTTCAGAAAGTTTGTGCATCTGAGGGCTTGCATTTGATTCAACCCACAATTGGCAAATAACCGCCGTCAGGGTATTAGTGGTGCTTTCGCCACCGACTCCAGGATTGCGTCATGCCAGAGCTGACCCACAGCCGCCTCTACCTGCAACGTCTGGGCTACGACACGCCGCCTCCGCCCACCCTGCAAACCCTGCAGGATCTGCAGTTGCGCCATGTCAGCACCTTCGCGTTTGAAAGCCTGTCGACCCTGCTGCACGCACCGGTGCCGATCGATTTGCCGAGCGTCGAACAAAAAGTCCTGTTCGACGGCCGTGGTGGTTATTGCTACGAGCTGAACCAGCTGTTCCTGGCCTTGTTGCAGGAGTTGGGCTTCGAGGCGCGGGGCATTACCGGCCGTGTGGTGATGGGGGGGCCACCCGATGCACTGACGGCGCGCACCCATCGGCTGAGCCTGGTGACCCTGGACGGCGTGCGTTACATCAGTGATGTCGGCTTTGGTGGCATGGTGCCCACCAGTCCCTTGCAACTGGACACCGATGCCACCCAGGCCACCGCCCATGAACCCTATCGCCTGAGCCTGGAGGAGGGCAGCTACACCTTGTGGGCGCAGGTCGCCGGTGAGTGGCGCGGCTTGTATGTGTTCGACCTGCAGGTGCAGTCACACTTCGACTACGAGATCGGTAACTGGTACGTCTCCACCCATCCGGATTCGCCGTTCCTCGGCCAGCTGAAAGTCGCACTGATTGGCCCGGGATTTCGCCGCACGCTGAACAACGGGCAGTACGCGATTCACTACCTGGACCGGGCCAGCGAAAAGCGTGCAATCGAGGACGTCGAAGAGTTGCTGAACCTGTTGCAGGCCAGCTTTGGCATTCGCCTGCCGGTGCATCCGCAGTTGCGGTCAATTCTCGGTCGTTTGCTGGCTCCCGTCCAAGACGCTTGATATAGAGCCTTCGCTGAACCGTTTTACCTCGAAAAAGGTGCAAATTAATTCGAACCTTTCGCCAAAACGAGGGTTCGAAGCGTTTCCTGAATAATTTGCCACCTGCAATGGAGACGTAAAACGATGTCCAAACTATTCGGAAAGATCCTCAAGAATTCCTCGGTCCTGGCCTTGATCGCGGCACCTGGTGTGGTGTTCGCCGCAGCGCCGACCGACCCGATTTCCACCTTCGGGATCCTCGGCAGCTACAACGACTTCAAACTCGAAGGCGGTAGCCAAAGCGACAAGGACCACATGCCTGAAGCCGGCCTGTTCTATAACTTCGGCAACAAGCTGACGGCTGAGTCCGGCTTTATCTACCAGGCCGGTATCGAAGCCAAGTACGGCGAGAAGAGCGACAACAAGCTCAAGGAAGGCCAGGCCGACCTTGACCTCGGCTGGCGTGCCGCGCTGGATGCGCGCAACTTCGTCGACGTGCTGGTGGGTGGCGGCTACAGCTGGACCCGCTACGAGCCGGACTCGGGCGACTACGACATGAAACTCACCAACAAATCGCCGTTCGCCAAGGCGGCCCTGGGCTACAACCACCAGTTCGACGACATGACCATGCGTGTTGAACTGGGCGCCCGCCATACCATCGACGGCCGCGCCAAGCTCAAGGTCGACGGCATCGGCAGCGACACCGTGGACCTCAAGGACCGCACCAACCCGTACGCCGAAGTCAGCCTGCTGATGAACCAGAAAGGCGATCTGCCAGTGATGGCGGGCCTGTACTACACCCGCACCGAGTACAAGCTCGATGACGATTCGTACGTGGCCGACAACACCAAGCTCAAGCGTGACGAGTATGGGTTCAAGGTCGGTATAGCCTTCTAAGCCCACCTCGATTCTAACGGTGGGAGCGGGCTTGCTCGCGAATGCGGTGTATCAGTAA